>JACREZ010000008.1 GCA_016212665.1 Ignavibacteriota bacterium | reverse complement strand
AGCAGCGTAACAAACTGCTTTCTCATCAACATTATTTCCACCCAACGTTCATCTTCCCTCCTCAAATGATTATTATTTTTGCGTCCCTCTCAAGATTCCTCTCTCTAAAATAATAAGAGGCTGTCCTTTTGAGACAACCCCCACTTGGAACGATATTATTTTCTGATGTAGGATAGAAATACCCCGCACGCCATTGCAACATTCAGGGACTCAGCCTTCCCATATTTCTTGATGGAGACTGATTCGTCGGCACAATTCTGTAATTCCTTTGAGATGCCATGTGCTTCGTTTCCGAAAACTAACACCGTCTTCTTGGGAAATCGAACGTCATGCAATTTCGATGGAGCATCAATTGTTGCCAAGATGACTGTATAGTTCTCTTGCTTTAGTTGCCGGAGTGTATCCTTCACATCAACATCGGTTATTGCCGGAAAATGGAATATCGAACCCATTGTCGAACGGACAACTTTGGGACTGAAGAGTTCAACCGAGTTGCTACTGACAATCAAACAATCAACACCAAACCAATCACACGTCCGGATGATTGTACCAAGGTTTCCCGGGTCGTTGATTTGGTCGAGGACAACAATCAAACTTTCTTTCTGTTTTGTAATTGATGTATCTAATTGAATTTTCTTTTGTGAGATGATTGCTGCAACTCCTTGCGATGTAACAGAGTCGGACAATTGACCTAACTCTTGTTCTGCTAGTAGAAAGAGTTCAATCTTCTTTCTTTGAGCAGTGAAAATTAAGCGTTGGGCAGAATCTTTTTGAAGATACTCCTCCGTGACAAACAATGAGTCCACAAACCAATCTGACACGATTGCTTCCTCTACAACATGTTCCCCTTCAACAATGAACTTTCCTTCCTCTTCTCTGTATTTTTTCTGAGTAAGTTTCTTGTACGAGTGTAACTTTGCTTTGGAGATTCTTTGAATTTCTTTCATGGCGAAACGAAGATAGGAAATAAGTGTCTAAATAGAAAAGCATTTTGCAAAAAACACTGAAATCATTTGATTCTATCTTGAGTTCTGCCTATATTCTGACGGCAATTTATTTGTAAAACAACCAAAATAAGGAACATCTGTGCAGGTACAGTTTACGGAACAACGATTACGTTCATTGTTCGATTCGATGCAAAATAAAACAATTGCAGTCGTCGGCGATTTAATGCTCGACAGGTATTTTTGGGGTTCGGTTACTCGTCTTTCTCCTGAAGCGCCGGTTCCGGTTGTGGACATTGAATCGGAGCAAGGACGGCTTGGCGGTGCGGCAAACGTAGCGAAGAATATCAAATCGCTTGGAGGAAATCCTTTTTTGGTCGGTGTTATCGGAAACGATAACAGCGGCAAACAACTTGCTGAAATTGTTCGCGAAAGTGATTTTCCGTTAGAAGGAATTGTCATTGATAATACAAGGCCAACGACCGTCAAAACAAGAATTATAGCAAACAATCAGCATGTTGCTCGCATTGACCGGGAAAGTCGCACAGATATTTCTTACACGATACAAAATAAAATCGTTGAGACATTGCTTCACCACATCAATTCAATTGCCGGAATCATCATTGAGGATTATAACAAGGGCGTCGTGGTGAAAACCCTCATCAAGCAGATTATTGATTTGGCAAACGACCATAAAAAAATAATTGCCATTGACCCGAAATTCAACAACTTTTTTGAGTATAAGAATGTTACAGTATTCAAACCAAACAGAAAAGAAGTAGAAGAAGCATTAGGAACCCACTTGAAAACCGATGAAGATGTATTAAGCGCAGGCAAGGAATTACTTTTGAAATTGCAGGCAGAAAACATTTTGCTCACGCGCGGTCCTCAAGGAATGACCTTGTTTGAATCGAACGGACATATCAGGCATGTGCCGACAAAGGCACGAAATGTTGCCGATGTATCCGGCGCAGGGGATACTGTTATCGCAACGATGACGCTTGCGATGTGTGGCGGCGCATCAGTCTCTGAGGCTTCTGTTCTTGCAAACTTTGCCGGCGGAATTGTCGTCGGCTATGTCGGCATCGTTCCTATTCAAACCGAAGAACTAATGACAACTATTCTTTCTGACTCTGATCATCTTCCAAAGGATATTTCATAGATGGGAAAACTCGTTACACTTCCTGAATTACTTGAAATCAGGAAGACAGCAAAATCACAAAAGAAAACAGTCGTCTTTACAAACGGATGCTACGACATTATTCACCGGGGGCATCTCGAATATTTTTTGAAGGCGAAAGCGCTCGGTGATTTTCTTGTCGTTGGTGTGAACACAGATGATTCAGTCCGGAGAATCAAAGGAGAAAAACGCCCCATCGTTCCCGATGAAGACCGTGCTTTTATCGTTGCCAACCTCTCCCCAGTTGATTATGTTTGTCTGTTCAGTGAGGATACCCCCTTCAATCTCATTCAGGCACTTGTTCCTGATGTGTTGGTAAAAGGAGCAGATTGGAAAGTTGATGATATTGTTGGAAAAGATATTGTAGAACGAGTCGGGGGAAAAGTTTCGACGATAGAATTCGTCCCGACGAAATCAACATCGAATATCATCGAAGAAATTCTCCGGCGTTACCGATAACATGGAATGCTGAAAGTTTTGAAATACATATTGAAGATTCTCGGCGGGCTGTTCGCGATTCTTCTCTTGTTGTTGATTTTCTTTGCCGGATTTTCTCAAACGGATTATTTCAAAAACGGGTTGCGCTCCATTCTCATCGGTGAATTGGGAAAACAATTCAACGGAACGATTCACATCGGGCGACTCGATGGAAACTTCCTCAATAATTTTCAGTTGGATTCGGTCTCTATCTTTTATGGCAATGTTCCCGTCTTTGCGGTTGGAACTGTTCATATCAACTATGACCCGATTTCTTTTTTTCAGTCAACAATAATTATTGATAGCCTAAATATCGAACGACCTCGTGTCACGTTCCTTCGATTGACTGACGGTTCATGGAATTTAGGAAACCTGCTCAAACCATCCGCCGATACATCGAAGGGAAGATTTGAAAAAACAATTGCGCTTAATTATTTCTCTCTCCGTGATGGTATAGTAAGTCTCCACGATTCAACTCAACTTCATTCCGATGATACGACACAATATAATTTTCAACGGGTAGATTATCATAACTTTGATGTAACGAATCTTGATATTTTCCTGAAGGCTACAATCAAAGAGGATGACATTCATGCTGTTATCACAGCAATACGCTTTGCTTCCTCTTCCCCGAAATTTATTCTTGAAAATTTTCGGGGAGATTTTCACATCAATGACCAGGGAATTAAGGCAAAAGATGTTCTCATTAAAACAACAGGCTCGCAAATCAATTTTACCACAAGTCTGAAAGGACAAAATATCTTTGAGGGATTAGACCTCCCGGAAATGGAACACGATACCACTCGCCTCACGTTCTCTGCTAACATTGTGGACTTTGCCGAACTCAAACAATTTCTTCCTGAATTATATTTTCTCGAAGGAAATGCTTCATTGGATTTAGATGTTGGCGGCGAATTCGGCAATCTTAAAATCAGACGACTCAACCTTGATACATATTCAACATCGTTCAAAATAGCAGGCGAGTTAAGGAATTTACATCAACCTGAAAAACTTTACATCAGCGCATTTATCGGTGACTCCAAACTTAATCCTGCAGATGCGAATAAACTAATGCCGTCGTTTCATATTCCTCCGTTTGAACACATCGGGCAAACTTCTTTGTATGCACAGTTCATCGGTTATCCATCAGATTTTCGTCCCACGGTTCAGATAAAAGGAAAATTAGGTACGTTTGAAACAAAAGGTTCGATTGAAATACATGATGGAGTTCCGCAGTATCAACTTTCGCTTTCGACGATTGGACTTGACCTTGCAACAATAACGGGCAACACAGAATTGAGTTCCTATATCACAGCAAGCGGAGAACTAATTGGCGAGGGAACAACGACTGAATATCTAAACAGTGAATTAAAACTTGATATTGATACTGCACAAATCAAAAACTTTATCATTGACCATTCAAAAGTAGGAGTGATAGCAACAGGCACGAATTTCGAGACTGTATCGTTCCTGAACATCAATGGCGCGACGGCAAATGTTAATGCATCGTTGGATTTGAAAACCGAGACCAATCCTGAATTCGCAGTTCAACTTGCACTTTCTTCTTTCGATGTAAATAGATTTTTTCCTGAAACGGAATTCGCAACACGACTGAATGTCACGACGAATGCAAAAGGAACAGGGAATAATTTGGAGAATCTCCACGTAGTCGCTGATATATTCCTCACACCTTCACTTATTAAAGATTACAGAACAGGCGAGGAAGAAATTCACATCGAATTACAGCAAAAGAATGTCGAAAACAAATTATTGAAGGTAGAATCTTCGGTGGCTGATGTTGATATGAAGGGGAGGTTCAATTTGAACATGCTTGCTGAAGAACTTCCATCTAAAATCTCCCGCCTTGTTTCAAGGATTTCGAATCATACAAATCCTGATATTTCCGAAAATAATTCTGAACCTGATTCAGCATTATCAACAAGTACTGATGATTCACTTGACTGCACGTACTCAATTAATTTGAAAAACCTGAAACCTCTTTCATCCATTATTCATGGTAAACCATTCGATGCACAGGCGAATTTCATTGGCAGAATATTAGGAAATTCTGAACAGATTTCTCTTTCAACTGAGGGGAATATTGACGAATGTTATCTCGGAAATTTGAACGATGGCTTTTTTATTCAGCAGACCGGGTTAAACCTGACGCTTTCAGATTTGAGTAACAATCAAACCTTAGATAATCTTGCGTTGAAAATATTATTGGACGGTAAATCATGTGTCATCAATTCCACGAATGTTGAGAATGTTAATCTCGGGTTCGATTACCATGATGCTCTCGGCAGATTGAAATGCTCTGGTACAATTGATTCTTCAACAACCCTCAGATTGCTCGGCAATGTTTCCATGCAACCGCAAACCTACGTGTTTGATTTTGATTCTGTTTCTCTTACGTTGAACGATGTTTATTGGAAAAATAACAATGACGTTCAGGTACGATTAAACAGCGATGGTGTTCGTGTACTTCACGCATTGATGAAGCATGATAACGAATCAGTTTCTCTGAAAGGACTGCTCAACAACGAGGGGGATTTTGATATGAATGCCTCCATTCGTTCGCTTGACTTAAGAACATTAAATCAACTTCTCAGTAAACCGAATAATACTCAACCAAGTAATCTTTCTGGTATCATCAATTCTGATTTTCATATAAGCGGCACATCGAGTGAACCTGTTATTGAACTGCAAGCATTTGCTGATAATGTCATTTTTAAAAAGACAACAATCGGAGATGTTCGTGCAACATTCAATTACAAAAATCAATCAGCAATGATTCATGCAGAAGTTACAACGGCGGAAACAGATTCACTCCCTTCGTTGCTTGTTAACGGCACACTTCCAATAAATCTTTCATTCAACAAGGTTGAGAAACGATTTCCTGATGTGGAACAGAACATCGAAGTACAATCAAATGGATTTAGCGTGGCGATTTTGGAGCAAGTTGTTCCTCAAATGAAAAATCTTACCGGAACATTTCGCGGAGAGGTACTTATGCGCGGAACTCCGCCGCGTCCGATGTACAGTGGTAATTTATTTATTGATGATGCACGCTTCATTTTTTCACCAAATAATATTGTCTATTCAATTTCGGGAAACATTCAACCAAAAGCGGAACAGTTGGTTTTTCATAACATGAAGATTATCAATTTGACTGACCGTACCTTTGAAGGAAACGCAATTGCAAACGGATACCTGACGTTACGGGAATTTAAACTCACTGACTTTGATGTAACAACAAACGGTACAGTGTTAGTCATGAGCGATTCGACAAGAAAGGTTGTACCGATGATGTACGGAGTTCTCCTTGCTGAAACAGATTCCTCAGGAGTTCGATTCAACGGAAATATGGAGAGACCGTTTCTCTCCGGTAATTTATTCGTTCGGGATGCCAACCTTGTCTTCCCTCCACGGAAGAACTCTTTGTCCGACGAATCTGCTTTAACACTCGACTACATTTTTATTGATGATACGTCAAAGGAAATTCTACAAACGGAACAGAGTTCATTGATGAAGGAGTTTATTTTTGCAAGTGATACGGCAAAGAGAAATGCGATGTTCAGAACGGATGAAAGCCGATTGGGCTTTCTCGATTTATTGCGTTATGATTTACATGTCGAAACCCGCGGACCCACTCGCGCACGTTTGATATTTACACCGGCAACGAACGAAGAACTCTACACAGAACTTCAAGGCTCTGTGAAAGCAGTGAACGACAAAGGAACGGCAAATATCTATGGTGAAATTTCCATGACTCCCCGCTCGTACTACAACTTCCTCAAGAAGTTTGATGCGACTGGAACGTTACGCTTCATCGGGCAGTGGGATAATCCCGAACTCAACGTTGTCGCAACGTATGAAGGATTACGGGAAAAACCGCTCACCTCTGCAGAAGCCGATGCAGGAAAACAACCTGAACAACAAAAAGTAGTAGTACAAATTGATATCAAAGGAACCCGTTATGAGCCGCGCCCTGAACTTTCAGTTAAAGTTCAGGAAGAAGGCGAAACTGAATTTAGAAATTGGGCAACGCAGACAAAAGGCGGAGACGTTCAGTCCGATGCAATCTCGTTTATTGTCTCAGGAAAATTTCGCGATGAATTGACTTCTTCAGAACGAGCAGACGTTGCAAACAATCTTGGCAACACTGCCGGCTCGACTGTAATTTCAGGAGTTACTTCTACTTTCCTTTCCGGTTTAGTTTCCGATTTTTTACGACGTGAATTTCCATTCATTCGCAGCGCAGAGGTTACATACAGTGGTGAAAGTTTTCAGGAGAAAGCCGACTTGAGAATCAGCGGCGAGTTGTTCAAAGGATATTGGAGGTTCGGCGGGAGAATTTTTAATGACATCGGAAATGCGAATGTAAATTACCAAATCAGTCTGGGCGAAGTGTTCAGTGTCGGTTCAATTCGGAATTTGTTTATCGAACTTGAACGGAAAGTGGAAAGCCCGGAATTTACTACACAATCAACCAACCCGGTAACTAATGCCGCGCGTGTTTATTACAGAATTTCTTTTTGACTTATGAATTATACTCTCGATGAATTAAAATCACGCGTACTCGATTTCTTAGAAAAACACAGAAACGAGGATTTCAAACCAAACGAATTATTCAGACGACTTTCACTGAAGGATTCCAACAAAATTTATCCTCTTCTGCTTGAAGCGTTAACACAACTCTTTGATGAAAAATTGATAACTCGTCAGAGAAGAAAGAGATATTCTTTTGTTCGCTCGCAGGTCAGTCATCAGACAAGCGGAACATTATTCATGACCAAGCAAGGGCATGGTATTGTTGAGGTCGAATTGCCGGAAAAAGCATCGGTTATCATTCAGCAACGATATTTAAGTACAGCACTTCACGGCGACAAAGTTTCAGTGGAAATTTTTGCCCGACCGACCTCCAAAACTCTCAAGCAACATCCGGCTGAAACGTTAGAAGGTGAAATTGTTGAAGTGTTGGAGCGGAGTAATTTCCCTGTCGTCGGAACGTTTGAGAAGAGTAAAAATTTCTTTTTCGTCGTGCCTGATGACCGACGCATACAGCGTGATATTTATATTCCGAAAGGAGGCACACTGGGAGCCCGTCCCAATCAAAAAGTTGTTGCACTGATTGACAATTGGACTTCCGAGCATCTCAATCCCGAAGGCCACATTATTGAAGTCCTTGGTAATTCTGGTGAAGTTCGGGCAGAGATGGCTTCCGTTGCACGACAATTCAAACTACCACTCTCCTTCCAGAATGATGTATCAAAAGAAGTTGAAGCGATACCCGATGCAATTCCGAAATCAGAAATCAAAAAGCGACTTGACTTGAGAAAACTTCTCTGCTTCACGATTGACCCTGTGGATGCAAAAGATTTTGACGATGCAGTCTCTTTAGAATTACTTCCTGACGGAAACTTTAAACTCGGCGTTCATATTGCGGACGTGAGTCACTATGTTCAAGAGAAAACAAAACTTGATAACGAGGCATACAAACGCGGAACAAGTGTCTATCTTGCCGACGGTGTTGTGCCTATGTTGCCCGAAAAATTATCGAATAATTTATGCAGTCTCCGTCCCAACGAAGACCGGCTGACATACTCAGCGTTCATGACTGTCACTCCTCGCGGTTCTGTGAAAGATTATCAGATTGCAAAAAGCGTCATTCACAGCAAACGCAGATTCACGTATGAGGAAGTTCAATCTATCATCGAAACAAAGAAAGGAGATTATGCAGAACTTGTTCTTCAGATGGAGAGATTAAGTAAAATATTATTGAAGAAACGATTGCGCGAGGGAAGCATTGACTTTGAATCGGTCGAAACAAAATTCAGATTTGATGAACACGGAAAACCACTTGAAATTGTCAAGAAGGTTCGTCTTGACGCGCACCGACTTGTGGAAGAATTTATGTTGCTAGCAAATCAAACTGTTGCAAAGCACATCGGTACGAGTAAGAAAGAAGAAAACATCAAACCATTTGTTTTTCGAATACATGACGCTCCTGATCCTGAAAAACTTGAAAACCTGTCCTCTTTTGTCGAGCATCTTGGTTATAAGTTCAATAAAAGCGGTGTTACAGCAAAAGCACTGCAACAATTGTTGCATGATGTAAAGGGGAAAGAAGAAGAAACGGTGATTAACAATGTTGCAATCCGGGCGATGGCAAAAGCAGTCTATTCCGAAAAAAACATTGGTCACTTCGGATTGGGCTTTAAACACTATTCTCATTTCACTTCCCCGATTCGCCGCTATCCCGATTTGCTTGTTCATCGTCTGTTGTTCGAGTATGAACATAAAATGTCGCATGCCCGTAGAGAGCATTTCATCAAGAATCTTCCCGACATGTGTGAACATAGTTCAATGATGGAACGAAACGCGATGGAAGCGGAACGGGCATCCGTAAAAGTAATGCAGGTGGAATACATGAAACGGCATCTTGGCGACGAGTTTCATGGCATTATTTCCGGTGTTACTAATTTCGGAATGTTCATCGAACTTACCGATACACTTGTTGAAGGACTGATTCGCCTGCGCGACCTTGAAGATGATTATTATATCTTCGATGAAAAGAAATATTCACTCATTGGCAGACGAACAAAAAAGCGTTACCGTCTTGGCGATAAAGTTAGTGTCAAAGTCGTTCGTGTTGACCCCGAAAAAGGAGAAATTGATTTTCTGTTAGTTGATTAACTGCACCACGACTTATCAACCTTCTATTGTATATTTCTCAATTCTTCATCTTAGTTGCAATCATGCATTCAAGTAAATTGCAGACAAGATGATACATCAACAGTCAACGCTATAAACTAATTCAAACTGTACTTAAAGAGGTTTGAACAAGAACGATTTACTTTGACAAGAATAGCATTTTCTGAATGATTTCGCTTGTTTCTCGTTCTTTGAAAGAGTATATTTTGCCACAAATTTATTCATTAAGAATTCATGACCGATAACTACTGTATTAATTTCTCTTCTCTTCCCCACTCAGGCGAAGGTTTCTCAGACTTATTCTGCGACTACGTTGACAACTATTCCAAACTACAAAATTTCTTCGCACTTGATTTCAGAAAGAGAAATCTCTACGCAAAACTTGCCGAAGATATTTGTA
Source organism: Ignavibacteriota bacterium (assembly GCA_016212665.1). Taxonomy (NCBI): domain Bacteria; kingdom Pseudomonadati; phylum Ignavibacteriota; species Ignavibacteriota bacterium. Next base: position 72,315 of record JACREZ010000008.1, on the reverse strand, counting down.
AACGATTTACAAAACGAACCGAGTTAGTTTCTTTACTCCGGCAACAAAATGATGCGTTCATGTCCAATACAAAAACGGCAGAACATATTCAATTATTTTCTGAATCAAATACCGTAGCGATTGTTACAGGTCAGCAAGTGGGAATGTTGGGCGGACCACTCTACACGATTTACAAAACGATTACCGCTATTAAACTTGCAGGAGAATTGCAAGCGCTTCTCCCCGATTTTCATTTCGTCCCGGTATTTTGGCTTGAAGGTGAAGACCACGACTTTCAGGAAATGAATAACATCGGTTTGCTTGATACGGAAAATCAACCGAAGCGCATCGAGTACCTTTATGGTGGAACAGCATCCGAGAAAAACATCGGGGCTATCGGGGAAGTAGTGTTTGATGAACATCTCAAATCTTTTTTTGAGCAAATCCAAAATACTCTTCTCCCTACTGAGTTTCGTCAGCCGGTGCTTGATACTTTGCAAGCAAGTTACAAGCCTCAGGCAAATTTCAATTTCGCATTTGCAGGTTGGATGAACTCACTCTTCCCCGATGCAGGACTTGTGTTCATTTCATCAAACAGCAAAGAAGCAAAGCAACTGTTGAAACATTTGTTCGTGAAGGAACTGAACGAGTTCCCGGCAATGACTCAGCGAATTATTGAACAAAGTGCGAGACTTGAAGATGATTATCATGCGCAAATAAAACCTCGTGCGTTAAATCTCTTTTGCTTTCATAAAGGTGGCAGATATTTAATTGAACCGCGTGAACATGATTTCAGTCTGAAAGGCATCCGTCAATATTTCTCGAAAGAAGAAATGCTGAAATTTGCTGATGAAACTCCGGAGTTCTTCAGCCCGAATGTTGCTCTCCGCCCCATGTGTCAGGATACACTCCTTCCGACTCTTGCGTATGTTGCCGGACCTTCTGAGGTTGCATATTTCGCTCAACTGAAAAGCGTTTATTCGTACTTCAATATTCCAATGCCGGTTATCTACCCTCGCGCAAGCGCCACACTTCTTGAACAACGGCAAATCTCAATCATGAACAAATACGGTCTGAACATAGAAACGTTTTTGAAGGATGCGGATAAGGTCGCCTCAGAAGTTATCAGCGCGCTTTCGGAAGTGAAGGTTGATGATTTATTCGGCGATGCGACACGGAGAATGTTCGACATTGCCAACGAATTGAAGTTCGGACTTGAAATGATTGACCCGACACTCATCGGTCCTTTGGAAAACACGCAGGCAAAACTTGAAGAAGTCCTCATGCTTCTCAAGAGTAAAGCAATGGAAGCACAACGAAAGAAACACGAAGTTGCCTTACGGCAAATCAGCCGTGTCTCCAACAATGTTTTCCCGGACGGCACATTTCAGGAGCGATTTCTCAATCTCTCATATTTCCTGAACAAATATGGCTTGCACTTTCATGAGCGCCTTATGACTGAATTATCAATCGAAGAATTCAAACATCAATTCATACCGGTGACATAATACTCTCAACCTGTGTCAACCAAATTTACCCACGGAGGTCTAACCTTCATATAAAAGAAAAATCTATGATTAGCCATATTTCATCTCTTTTTCCATCCACTGCATCGAAAATTCTACTTCTTTGCTTTCTTACATTCTCTTTTCAATCGCTTCATGCACAATCAGACACGACTGATTCAACGTCCGACATTATGAAGCAAGCGCTAAGAATCTTTCTTGATTGCTCAAACTGCGATGAAAAGTTCATTCGGACAGAAATGAAGTTTGTCAATTTCGTTCGGGATAGAAACGAGGCGCAGGTTCACATTCTTGTCACCCGGCAAACAACCGGAAGCGGCGGACGAGAATATACAATTACGCTCATCGGAAAAGAACGCTTCCTGAACGAGAACGATACTCTCCTGTATAATTCACAAAAAACCGATACCGATGAAATGACCAGAAACGGTTTATTGAAAACAATAAAACTTGGTTTGATGAAATATGTTGCCAAGACTCCTCTCGCAGATAAAATCTCCATCTCCTTTACAGAATCGGGAAAGGAACAAGAGAAGGTAAAGGATGCGTGGGATTATTGGGTTTTTTCTCTCCGCATTAATGGGAATCTCCGTGAAGACCAGAACAATGTATCATCGTACATGTACGGGAATATTTCTGCAAACCGTACCACTGCTGACTGGAAACTCAGTCTTTCAACCAACCTCAACGAAAATAAAAGTCGCGCCGATTACTACGGTGATATTTATGAAAGTTATTCAGGGAGTAAAAGTTTATATGCCTTAGTCGTTTCGAGTATCAACGATAATTGGTCGGCGGGAATGTCTGGCTCGGTTTCCTCATCCACGTACAGTAATTTGTTTCTTGCTTATTATTTCGCACCTGCAATTGAATTTGATTTGTTTCCCTATTCGGAATCAACACGAAGGCAGTTACGAATTCTCCAACGAATAGGATACACATATAGAAAATACCGTGAAGAAACAATTTATGATAAAACAACCGAACATTTGTTCGATGAGAATCTTGAGATTGCATTGGAACTGAAACAGGAATGGGGAACAATCAGCACTTCTGTTGAAGGTTCGTTTTACCTTCATGATCTTTCCAAGAACCGGGTGCAGGTTTGGGGAGGGCTTTCGATTCGAGTCTTTGAAGGACTATCGTTCAACATTGATGGATTCTTCACCAGACAACATGACCAACTCTCAATCAGAAAAGGACATGCTTCGTTACAGGATGTCCTTCTCCAACGCCAGCAAGTTGAATCAGGGTATGAATACTATACGTGGTTTGGAATGAGTTACACGTTTGGATCAATTTACAACAATATTGTCAACCCGCGTTTTGGTAATTAATCCATAATAAGTTTTGTCGTGTTACTAAAATTCTAAAGATTATTTTTTGTAACAATAAAAAAGCCACGAAGTAAAATCGTGGCTTTCCTTTTCATTGAATTGAATACAGATTAGTGGTTACCACCTCTGTCGCGGTCTCTTCCGCCGCCACCACCACGATGTCCACCACCACCGCGATGTCCGCCACGGTCGTTTCTTCTATCGTTGCTTCGTTCACGCTTCGGAGGTTCGGTTGAAGGGTCGTATCCCGGCATGAGCGCTTTATGGCTAAGATTATATCGTCCTTCCGAATCTTTTTCCATAAGTTTCACTTCAAGCGGGTCTCCGATATTGACTGCATCCGTTACCTTATCTACACGATTGATATCGAGTTGAGAAATATGAACGAGTCCCTCTTTCCCCGGGAGAAATTCAACAAAAGCGCCGAAGTCCATCGTACGCGTTACTTTGCCCTGATAAATTTTTCCAACTTCAGGAACTTCAATAATGCGATTGATGAGCGCAAGCGCTTTGGCGCTCGCTTCTCCGTCCACTGCCGCTATGACTACAGTTCCGTCATCTTCAATGTTGATTTCCGTTCCTGTATCTTTGGTGATTTGCCTGATATTCTTTCCACCTGGTCCGATAATCGCACCAATCATATCTGTCGGGACTTTGATTGTTGTTAATCGAGGTGCATATTTTGAAAGTTCCGGTCTCGGTTCGGCTATTGATTGAGACATCACATCGAGAATATGTAACCGACCAATTTTTGCCTGAGCAAGCGCACGTTCAAATATCTCGAACGAAATTCCCTGAATCTTAATATCCATCTGGAATCCGGTGATACCGTCTTTCGTTCCTGCGACTTTGAAATCCATGTCACCGAGATGGTCTTCGTTTCCAAGAATGTCGCTGAGGATTGCTGTTCGTTCTCCTTCTTTGATCAAACCCATTGCAATACCTGCAACCGGTTTTTTAATAGGAACACCTGCATCCATTAACGAAAGAGTTCCCGCGCAAACAGTTGCCATCGAAGAGGAACCGTTCGATTCAAGAATATCGGAAACGATACGAAGCGTGTACGGAAAATCTGCTTCTGCCGGCAGTACAATCTTTAATGAACGTTCTGCAAGCGCGCCATGCCCGATTTCTCTTCTACCAACAGAACCAAGTCTGCCGACTTCACCGACGCTGAACGGCGGAAAGTTGTAGTGAAGCATAAATCGTTTTGAAGTTTCCGGCAGCAAGCCTTCGAGGATTTGTTCGTCTAACTTTGTACCGAGTGTTGCCGTGGTTAAACTTTGTGTTTCACCGCGTGTGAATAATGCCGAGCCGTGTGTTCTCGGAAGCAATCCGATTTCACAGGTAATCGGTCTAATGTCGGTAACACCGCGACCATCGAGACGACGCCCTTCATCCAAAATCATTTTGCGCATTTCTTCATATTCAATCAAGTCAAGAATTTCTTTGAGCAATCCTGATTTTGATTCAATGAACTCATCCACGCTTAATTGTAAATGCGCTTTTTCTGTTTCATCAAGAGGTAAGTTGGCAGAAGGAATTTGAGTTTTCAAAGATTCAAAGGCTTCATCCTTGATTTGTTCAAGAGCCTTGCTGCGTTCTTCCTTGGCGAATGGCTGTCTGCATGCGTTGGCAATCTTCTGTCGTGCAACGTTGGAGACGAGAGAAACCCACGCTTCATTCGGTTGTTTCGATTCGATTGTACGTTTCGGCTTGCCACACTCGTTGCGAAGTTCTATCTGAACATCGCATAAGAGTTTGACAAACTCGTGAGCGAACTTCAGCGCATCAAGCATTTCCTGTTCAGAAATTTCTTTGGAAGAACCTTCAACCATAACAATTGAGGTTTTCGTTCCTGCAACTGTTACATCCATATCGCTTGTTTGCAACTGATTGTACGTCGGGTTGATGACGAATTGTCCTTCCACCCGTCCGACTCTAACTTCCGCAATCGGTCCATCGAACGGAATATCCGAAATCATCAATGCTGATGATGCGGCAACTGCGCCGAGAACATCTGCGTCGTGTTCCTGATCTGATGAGAACACATTGACAATGACCTGTGTTTCGCATCTGAACGATTCAGGGAACATCGGTCGAATCGGTCTGTCAATTAATCGTGCGGATAATACTTCTTTCTCAGAAGGCTTTCCTTCGCGTTTGAAAAATCCACCCGGAATTTTTCCTACGGATGAAATCTTTTCCCTGTATTCAACCTGAAGTGGAAAAAAATCTTGTCCTTCGACTGCATCTTTACTTGCAACCACCGTTGCGAGAACCATCGTATCGCCGAAGCGAACCATAACGGAACCATCGGCTTGTTTTGCTAATTTACCGGTCTCAAGTGACAGGATTTTCCCGCCAATCTCAACCTCTTTTCTTACTACCATTTTACTTCTTTCAATTATTTCTTACTTCTAATCACAAGTGTATCCAACAATCCATTACAGGTGAAACATTAATTATGTTCCACTTCACGAAAATGAATTACAGCGGATAGATTATCCGCTCATAAATCGGCTACCTTGTTTGTCTTCTGTGATGAGAGCATTTCTCTCAACACATATCCGCTCATGCGGAAAATGAACTACTTACGTATTTCAAGTTCTTGAATTATTTTTTTGTACCTGCCGACATCTTTCCGATGGAGATAATCAAGCAGTTTACGTCGTTTACCGACCATGCGTAACAATCCGTTACGTGAATGATTATCCTTCATATTCGATTTCAGATGACCGGATAGTTCGTTAATGCGTGATGTCAGAATTGCAATCTGAACTTCCGGCGTACCGGAATCTTTTTCAGACTTACCAAACTTCGTCACGAGTGTTTGTTTTTGCTCTTTTGAAATTGGCATGGATTTAATCCTTTATGATTTAACTGTTAATTGTGAAACTAATTTTTGTACTTCTGTTCGATCCTGTTGCAACTGTGCTACAAGTTCGTCCGACGATTGAAATTTTTTCTCTGCCCGCATTCTCTTCAAAAACGAAACACTGACTGTTTCTCCATAGAGATTGCCGGAGAAATCAAGAAGATGAACTTCGATACTCTGCTGTCCGTTCGAACCAAACGTTGGTCGAACACCAATGTTCATCATTCCGAAATATTCATTGTTTGAATATGAAACCTGAACTGCATAGACACCCGGAAGCGGCGTCAGTTTTTTTGTCTGGTCGAATGATAAATTGGCAGTCGGAAAACCTATTGTTGAACCGCGTCCATCTCCGCTCACAACCGTCGCTTGAATTGCGTATTGTCGTCCGAGGAATTCGTTTGCTTCTTCTATCTTTCCTTGTGAAAGGCATTCACGAATAAGCGAACTACTGACAATTGTATTTTGAACCCGTACTTCAGGAATCATGACGACCGTAAATCCGAATTCATCGCCAATCTTCGTAAGAACATCTATACTTCCTTCTCTGTTTTTTCCGAACATATGGTCATGCCCGATGACGACTTCACGAACGCCGATGTTCCGAACAAGACATTGTTCATAAAATGTCCTGGCAGATTGTTGGGAAAATTCATACGTAAAATTGATTATCAACGTCTCATCAATTCCCGCTTGTTCAAGATGCTTCAACCGCTCGTCAAGCGTACAAAGGTGTTGTACCGGACCTCGTCCGACAACATCCCGCGGATGGGGGTTGAATGTTACGACAACAGAACGACTATTTGAAAATTTTGCGCGATTCATGACATCATCAAGAATCGCTTTGTGTCCAAGATGAACACCATCAAACGAGCCGATGGTGACAACCGAATTCCGGTTGTATTCCATATCATCAAGTCCGTTATACACCTTCATGCGAAAAACGAATTACTTTCCTTCGGGTTTCTCGTTGTCATGCTCATGGATTTGCTTGATGAGTTGTTCAATTCTTGAAACTCTGTCCATTGTCTCATCAAGATAAAATTGCACAGAGGGAGTGAATTTTAATCGTACATGCGAACCGATAATTTGCCGAACGTGCGGCTTTTGTTCTTCTAAGTAGTTCAGTGTTTTCTGCTTTACTTCTTCATTTCCGAAGATACTGACGTAGACTTTTGCAATTTTCAAATCCGGTGTCATGTGAACTTCTGTCACTGTAATAAATCCGTATTGAGGATTATTAAACTCACGTGAAAATAAAACTCCAATTTCCTCTTTGATGACCGAGGCGACTCTTTCCATTCTCATTGACATAGAAATTCCTCAAGCTAATTTTCTTTGCGATTCAATGATCTTGAAACTCTCGATAGTATCCCCCGGTTTCAAATCGTTGAAGTTCTCCACGCCAATACCGCACTCGTAACCGGTTTCAACTTCACGAACATCTTCCTTAAATCGCTTGAGCGATGAAAGAGTACCTTCGAATATTACAATACCATCTCGAACAACTCGAATTCTGTTGTTGCGTACAATCTTTCCATCAATGACACGGCAACCTGCAATGTTCCCAACCTTTGGAATTTTGAAAACTTCCTGAACAGTAACAGTTGCAGTAATCTCTTCTCTCTTTTCGGGCGAGAGTAATCCTTCAAGCGCTTTCTTCACATCGTTGATAGCATCATAAATAATGTTATACAAGCGTATATCAACTTGTTCTTGCTCGGCGAGTTTGCGCGCATTCACTGTCGGTCGTACATGGAAGCCAATGATAACAGCGCCTGATGCAGCAGAAAGTAAGACATCTGATTCCGAGATTGCACCGACGGCTCTGTGAATTACATTCACACGAACTTCCTCGTGCGCAATCTTCATCAACGAATCAGCAAGCGCGCCGACTGATCCATCAACGTCTCCCTTAACAACCACTTTAAGTTCCTTAATCTTTCCTTCACTGATTTTTTGTGAAAGATTATCCAACGTCAGACTTCGAATCAAACGGAAATCCTGTTCACGTTTGAGTTGTGTTCGTTTGAGACTGATTTCTCGAGCGTCTCGCTCTTCTTTCATGCAGACAAATGTATCGCCGGCTTGCGGTACTCCATCGAATCCTAACACCTGAACTGGAGTTGATGGCAGGATTGCTTCAATCTTATTTCCTCGTTCATCAAACATTGCACGAACGCGTCCGCTCTGAATCCCTGCAACAAAAGCATCGCCGACATTCAATGTTCCTTTTTGAACAAGAACTGTTGCGACCGTTCCCTTTCCTTTATCTACACGCGCTTCGATAACAACACCGCGGGCAAACCTATCGGGATTTGCGCGTAAGTTCAAGACATCTGCTTCTAATAAAATCTTTTCGAGCAGTAAGTCAACATTCTTGCCTGTCTTTGCCGAAAGTTCGACATACTGATACCGTCCGCCCCATTCTTCAATCAACACGTTTCGCTCTGCTAATTGTTGTTTGATGCGTTCGATGTTCGCTTCAGGTTTATCGCATTTATTGATTGCAACAACAATCGGAACGCTAGCCGCTTGCGCGTGACTGATGGCTTCGACCGTTTGAGGCATCACACTATCATCAGCAGCGACGACAAGAACAACGATATCTGTTATTTGCGCGCCGCGTGCGCGCATTGCAGTAAATGCTTCGTGACCGGGAGTATCGAGAAATGTAATTCGTTTATCTCCATCCAACATCACAGAGTATGCACCGATATGTTGAGTAATACCACCCGATTCACCGGCAACAATATTTGTTCGTCGGATATAATCAAGCAACGAAGTCTTGCCGTGGTCAACATGCCCCATAATGGTAACAACCGGCGGACGCCACTGTAACTCTTCTTCTGTGTCCGGTTCATCAGGAATTTCTTCTGTCATTTCATTGATGAACTGCACCTGAAAACCAAATTCATCCGAGACAAGAAGAATCGTATCTTTATCAAGACGGTGATTGATAGAAACCATCATTCCTAAGCCCATACACTTTACGATAACTTCACTTGCAGTCGTGTTCATCATCGCTGCAAGTTCATTCACGGTAACGTATTCTGTCAGCCTGAGAATTGATTTATCTTTTTCTTTTTCTTCCGCCTGACGTAAAACTTCAGCCTCTCGTTTTTCTTTTCTCTTTTTCTTAAAAGCGGCTCTCTTCTCAAGGACAACAGAACCATCAGCAATATCAGCCAACGTCTTTTTGATTGTTTCCTGAACTTCCGTCTGGTCAACTTCCGATGTTTTGCCTTTCTTCTTCTTCTTGGCTTTAGGCAAAAGTTCATCCATGTCAGCCATGTCTGTAATAACTTTTTCTACTACGACACGTTTTTTCTTTTTCTTCTTCTTCTTTGCATCTGCATCAGCCGAAGAAGTAGTTGAAGTTGTTACTTTCGCTTTTGTTGCGGCATCAGAAGGTTTGGCTGCTGGTTTTGGTGGTTTCTTTAACTCTACTTTATCAACAATTTTCAATCCCCTTAAACGCGGGGCTTGAATTTTTAAAATTTCATCCGGTGCGGCTCTTCGCTTTCTTGCGGCTTGTTCCCTTGCTTCATCTACGGCAGGAGTTTTTGTTTTTCTCTCAGCCGGTTTTTCTGTTTTTTGAAGCGGAACTTCCTCACTCGATATTTTTTCCACTTCAGATTTTACCGCCTCAGGAATTTGTTGTACGAATGGTTCATCAGAAACCACGCTAATATCGGAAGGTATTACCTCTTGAGCGACAGAGAGTTCAGGTTCTTTGGAAATTTCAACAGACTCTACCAGCGGTGGTTGTTCGGGAGAAGAAATGACCGATTCTTCCGAAGAAGTCACGGACTGGATTTCAACGGGTTGTACAACCGGTACTTCGATTACCTCTTGTACTTCTTCTTTTTTTGGCTTTTCCTCGACTTTTTTCTTCGGAGCCTTTGTTGATTTAGATTTATCAACCGGGCTTTCAGCCTTTTTCTCTTCTTCTTTTTTCTGTTGTTCCCGAATGGTCTGAATTTTTTTCTGATGTTTTTCAGCAACTTCTTTGTCTTTTTTGAAATGAGCATTCAGGTCATGCATCATTTCATCAGTGACAACAGACATAAGACTGAGTCCTTTGTAGCCTCGCTTCTGAAGGTACTCAATCAAGATATCGTGTGAGCGATTCAGCTCTTTCGCGATTTGATAAATTTTTTTCTTCTGTGGTTTATCTGTCATTACTGTTTTTCAGTTTCCTGCAATCGTTCGTTTAGCTAACAGGCGGAATAATAGATTTGTCTTCCGGTTCGGTTTCCTCTTCCGGAGAACCATCACCAAGCGGTTCTTCCAATAAAGTCGTAACCACTTTTTCATCATCCTCATCATCTTCTTCTTCAAGGTCTGCTTCTTCGATACCACTCCGCATCATGTCCTTTAATTCGTGAATCTTCTGCAAGTCTAATCCTTCGACGAGCAATAAATCTTCATCGTTTGCTTCAATAACATCGCGGGCAGTTTCGAATCCTTCATCAACAAGACGTGCATACAATACATCAGACAATTCTTCTCTGAATTGTACTAAATCTACATCGTATTCTTCTTCCGCTCCCTCCTGTTCGACTTTAATATCAAAGCCAGTAAGTTTGGACGCGAGCCGTACATTTTGTCCGTTTCTGCCAATAGCAAGAGACGCCTGTTGTTTATCAACGAGAATGGTAGCAGTCTTATTCTCTTCATCAATGGTGAGACTCTTTAGTTTCGCCGGAGCAAGAGCGCGTTGCAACAGTATCATCGGGTCTTCTGACCATGTTATAACATCAATGTTCTCATTATTCAGTTCGCGAACAATTGCATGAATACGAACACCTTTCATCCCGACACAAGCACCGACCGGGTCGATTCTATCATCATGTGATTCAACGGCAACCTTTGCTCGTTCCCCGGGTTCACGCGCAATTCCCTTTATTTCGATGATTCCATCATAGATTTCTGGAATTTCCAGTTCAAACAGTTTCCCAAGAAACATCGGGTCGGCGCGAGAAATAATTACTTGAGGATGTGCAAGATTTTTCTTCACATCTTTAACCACTGCACGAATTGTATCACCTTTGCGGTATCGCTCTTTTGGAATTTGTTCCATTTTCGGAAGGAGTAATTCGTTCTTGTTATGATTGACAAGTATTTCGTTCTTTCGTACCTGATAAATTTCACCGATAATAATTTCGTTCAGTGAATTTTGGTATTCCTTGTAAACTACTTCTTTTTCGATTTCTTTAATTCGTTGATTGAGACTTTGTTTTGCCTGAACTATCAATCGTCGTCCGAATTCGGACATCTTAATCAACTCGACGAATTCTTCTCCAACCTCCAATGATTCCTTCGTCTTCTTTTTTACATCTGTAAGAGAAATCTGTGTGCTTGGGTCGGTGACTTCCTCGACAATATCCTTGATAAGATAAATTTCGATATCTCCTTTGTCCATATTAACAACAACATCAAAGCGGGCTGTTTCTCCATATTTCCTTTTCATCATGATGGAAAACAGTTCTTCGATAATGCCGACAAGGACATCCTTGTCCATTCGTTTTTCCCGCGCCATCTGCGCGAACGATTCGACTATTTCATAGTTCATTGATTACTCCAACAAATTATATACTTTTTCTTACTTACCATTGAGGTTTCACTTTTGCTTCGATTATTTCATCGAATAAAAATTCTTTTATCTGTTCTTTCTCAAGTTGTAATTGTATTCCGGAATCTGTCACTTCGAGAAGTTGCCCGGTCGTAACGACAACCTTCTCTCCATCATTGTGCTTTACCGAAAGTTTCTTACCGCGGTGCTTCGGAAATTGCTTGGGATATTTCAATGGACGGTCAAACCCGGGCGATGAAACAACGAGGTTGTACTTGCTTTGTAAAAATCCAAAGCCTTCTAACGCCTGATGGAACGAGCGACTTAATTCAGTGCATAATGCCGAAGTTACCCCTGTCTCTGTGTCAATGAAAACTTCAACGACATTTCCGTATTTACTTTTTTTGAACGTTAGTTCAATCAGATACGCTTGCTTCTCTTCAATAAGAGGTATCAGTGCATCCTGTAATTGTTCAATTTCAGTACGAAACAACGAGTTTACTTCTTTTTCGATTACAATTTGAATTCATACCAAAAAAAAAGTCCCGACTGAGGTGGGACTTCTTAAGTGGGCGTGCTAATATACAGAAACGTAATTTGAATAACAAATTGAGGGTTTTTCCATAATTACAGGAGATGGAGTCCACTTTTCATTTTTGGATTGAGCGATTTCGATGTTAATTCAATTACTTAGGGACAAGTGGACTCCATCTTGCTAAATGCTTACGCCTGCCTGATATTTGAATCTTTATTGTAACCGCGCTCGCCTGTCGGCAGTAGTTTCTCAAACCAGATTTGTTCAAGCAGAGTCAGTTCATCAATCAGGTTGAAGGTTGCATTATCCTTCATTTTGACTTCCTCCAGAATCTCGAAGGTAAACTTATCCGCTCCGAATTCATTCCAATCCTTTTGAAGCGCTTCATTCTTATGTGAATTGATGCCTAACATGAACTTATGTGCATTCAACGGTCCTTCAAGGTTCAGACTGCTTCCGAGAAAGATTTTCCCGTTTGCATTATTCTTGATTTGAAAGATTCCGGCTGGTTTCATTCGTTCTTTGTATTCTCGTTTTATGTCTTGTTTTGATTTTGCTTCTGTATTCATTTTCGTCAGTCATATTTTAGAACCTTCCATTCGTAAATGGATGTTGTAAATATTTATCGTCTTCTATGATTTGAAGGAAGATATTTCATCTTAAATCCTAATCGTTTGGCAAGCTCGATATCATTGTAGTGGATAAAAGCATAATGGTCAGCAGCGTAACGTGGTGCACCGCAAAGTGCGATGATAGCATAATGTTCAGTAAATACATCGAACACACGAATACCAGCGTCATTCAGTAATCGCTTAGTATCCGGTGGCGTAAAGTGAACTGAAGTGTCACACAGCACTCCACCGACAATTTGTTTCGCTACCCAAACTTTACGAGTGGAAGGTTTACCGGCAACGGGAACAATTGTGTTCTCATATTGACAGGAAATGATAAAGAGTGATGTTATCAAAAGAACAATAATATTTATGTTCATCAATTTCATAACTAATTCCTTTCAAAATATTGCTGAATGAAGGTAAGGAAATTCCTGATTGAAGTCAATAATTATTTGATTTTGAATTGAACCAAATTTAACAGCCGTGCGTTTTGCTCTTTGGTTGAATTTACCTACATTTATCACCGAATCATGAAGAAAGTTCCCAAATATATTGTTCTTTTCCTGTTGGTGTGCTATGGATTGACGTATCACGTCGTTCCGGTAATGCACACACACCAGATTTCCTGCGGACATGATTCACATGAATATAAAAACCTGATGCAGGCGAATGCCTCTTCGAGCGATGACGGATTGGTCTGTTTGATTTGCCAACGGATGAATTCACTCGATTCACTTTCATTCGACATCGTTCTCTTTCAGGGAATTCTTACCACCACCTCTCTCCTTTTTGTTGATACCGACACGGGGTTGGTTTCAACAATTCTCCTTGCGTCCGATGGGCGCGCTCCTCCGACGTTAGCATAGTCTCTTTTCCAAAAATACTTCATCATTCATAATTCACTATTCGACATTCATTATTTTCCTTGAGGGAAATCATGAAATATGAATATCGAATGTTGAATGAAGAATGTGTTATCAATGATTATCCATTTTGAAATTATGTTAACAAGGAAATTCAATGAAATTGAAATTATTTTTTATTGTTGTTCTGCTCATTATAGGAACAACACAACTACTTTTTAGTCAAACTGATGTTGAAGCACAACTTCAGCAATTACGAAACGAAATTACACAACTTCGTTCGCAACTCGATAGTTTAAAAAATCAAACAACATCCGAATCGTTCGGAGAAAGCGATGTTGAACGTCTCGAAGAACGATTGGATGAACGGATTCAGGAATTAGAAAAGAAGATTGATGCGGGTTCCCGCGCATCATCTTCAACAATTCTCAATCCAAGAACAACAGCGTTTATTAATCTTGCCGCACGGTACGATAACAAAAGCGTGCTTGATTATGAAGGCGTGGCAGAAATCAGTAATCGTCCGTACCTCCGCTCGCTCGAACTTGATTTCCGTCAGGCAGTTGACCCGTACGCTGATGCAGTTGCCATAATAGCAATCGAAGATGAAGCAGGAACCGGTTACGCAGTTGAACCGGAAGAAGTGTACGGAGTTATCAAACGCCTCCCGCTGCTTGAATCAGCGCCACTTGGTCTAAAAGTGAAAATGGGTCAATTTCGTGCGCCGTTTGGTGTAAGCAATAAAATTCACATGCACGATTTACCGTGGACCACCCGCCCGCTTATCGTCTCGAAATATCTCGGAACAGAGCATGGTGATTTCTTCGAGTCGGGCTTTAATCCGGTCGGAGTTGATTTTGATTTCTTCCTCCCAAACTTTCTCACTGATGTTACAAAGGAAGTAAACTTCTCCATCGTTCGTGGCGAGGAGTTCGGATTGCCGAGTGATATATCAACGGATAAAACACTCGGCTATGTCGGTCATTTGAACATTTCAAAGGATTGGGATAACGAACATCTTCTCAATCTTGGATTAAGTTTTTATGGTGAAGGAAATTTTTTATCTAACAAAGGTATAACAGAAGCAGACGATAAATCTTTGCTTGGAATTGATTTCACATACAAATGGGCACCGGCAGAAAACCGGGAAAGCAAATCGTTGGTACTTGGAGGAGAATTCATGCAAGGAAGTCAACTGTTGACAGATTCAGTTAAAGGAATTACAAGGAATAATCCTTTCGGTTGGTACGGCTATGTTCAATATCAAACATCGTCCTGGCTCTATCTTGGCGCACGGTACGATTGGCTTGAAGAACCGACACTTGAAAAACCTGTCACACAATCATTTGCCGCGTACGCAAGTTACTACACATCCGAATATTTTCGGTTGCGGCTCGGCTACGAACAACGGTGGAGCGACATCGAACAGGTCAATGCGCTTGGCTCGCTCTTGTTTGAAGTTAATTTTGTCTTCGGTTCGCATCCAACAGAACCGTATTGGGTGAATCGTTGAATCGTTATCAGTTATTAGTTATTCGAAAGGAAAAAACATGAAGAGTTATTCACTTGTATTAATTTGTCTTTTGATTTTTGGAAGTTCAATCGGTGTTTGCCAAAATAAATTGAATGTGCTGACAACGCTGAACTATCTCAGGTATGTTACACAACAAGTTGGCGGAGAGAAGGTTGAAGTCTCTGCGCTTGCGAACCCGAAGCAAGATCCGCATTATGTTACTCCGACGCCTCGCATGAATCAAGCGGCGAACGGCATTGACTTATTTATCGAAAGCGGATTAGGACTTGATTCATGGGCGAAGAATGTCATTGATGCTTCCGGCAATCCGAAAATTCAGCCGGGGAATCCGGGACATTTGGTTGCCACAATCAATGTTCCTGTGAAAGAACTTCCGACGGAAGTATCGCGTGCGTGGGGTGACATCCATCCTCAAGGAAATCCCCACGTTTGGCTCGACCCGTTGAACATGAAGATTGTTGCAGAAAATATTGCAGAACGGTTATCCAAACTTGATGGGACAAATTCGGCATACTATCAACAGCAACTTGAATCCTTCAAACATAGAATTGATGTAGCACTGTTCGGAGATGAATTGCTGAACACAATCGGAAAAAAAGCAGGAGATATTTTATCACGGAAAGCAAAGAACGGTGATTTGCAATCATGGCTGAAATCGAAAAAACTTGATACAAAGTTAAACGGTTGGTTCAAGAAAGCAGAACGATTGAACGGGACAAAAGTCATGTCGTATCATAAAACGTATGTCTATTTTTCCGAACGATTCGGATTGAATATCGTCGGTGAGTTGGAAGAAAAACCGGGAATTCCTCCGCCGCCGAAACACCGTGATGCAGTTGTTGAACAAATCAAACGAGATAATATCAAAGTTATTCTTAACGACAATTTCTACTCAACTGAAGCGGCTGATTATATCGCAAGTAAAACTCAGGCAAAAGTGTTTCTCACATATATTGATGTCGGCGCAGCTCCCGAAGTTGACACGTACGAAAAATTAATCAATTATCTTCTTGATAAATTGCTCACAACAAATTAATCTGATGGATTGATGGAGTTTTGGAGTGTTGGAGTACTATGCTCATTGGAGTAATGGATTGCCGGAGTATTGGAGTGTTTCACAGTACGATAATATCTCAACTACTTAACTACTCCAAAACTCCGCTACTCCATTACTCCTCATGTAGTAGAAAAATGAACAAAGTAAGGAACGAATAATGAACGAACTGTTTTATCTCCCACAGAGTATGCTATGGCCACTTGTGTCATGCCTCGTCCTTACGGGGATTCATGTATATCTTGGAGTTCATGTAATAGCGCGTAAAGTAATCTTCGTTGATTTGGCGCTTGCACAAATTGCGGCACTCGGTACGGTTGTTGGAGTGTTGCTTGGGTACGAAGTCGGGAAAGATGCGAACGCGTTGTATCTGTATTCATTAGCGTTCACCATTTTCGGAGCGTTTGTTTTTTCCATTACACGAATGAAGGCTGAGCGTGTTCCGCATGAAGCAATCATCGGAATTGTTTATGCGGTAACATTTGCAACAACGATTCTTGTCCTCTCCAAAAGCGCTCTCGGTCCGGCGGAACTTGACCACATCATCAAAGGCGAACTGCTGTGGGTGCAACCTCCGACCGTCATCAAGACGGCAATCATCTACGCTCTTGTCGGTTTGTTCCATTTTATTTTTCGAAAGAAGTTCATGGCAATTTCCGTTAATCATGACCACGCGGAAGCATCGGGAATGAACGTGCGGCTTTGGGATTTTCTTTTTTACATGTCGTTCGGATTTGTCATCACAAGTTCGGTAGCGATTGCTGGAGTGTTTCTTGTTTTCAGTTATCTCGTCATACCGTCTGTTGGCGCGATGCTTCTTTCAGACAAACTCAGCACTCGACTTACCATAGGATGGGTTGCAGGTTCCATCATTAGTTTTATTGGAGTAAAACTTTCGTGGAATACCGGCTTGCCGACAAGTCCGCTTGTTGTCGTATTACTTGCGTGTGCGTTAGTCGTTGCAGGCTTGTATGATTATTTCAAACATACAAAACCGCTTTTCCGCGCTGTTAGAAATCTTGCCGGAGCAGTTACCGTCGTCCTCCTCTTTCTTGGCGGAGTGTATTTCTTCCGCGCTCATCAGGAAGACCCGCTTGAACATACGCTTCACATGCTGGCAAGTCCGCTTGGAACTGACCGCTTGTCTGCTCTCTCCTATCTCGAATCATTCCACTCAAATAAGGAACAATGGATTCCGCTCGTGATTGAAAAGTTGAAAGATGAAGATGCGCAAGTTCGGAAATCGGCAATTGTGTTGCTTCAACATGCTAATGCGCAATCTGCCTTCAGTGAAATCCTCTCCATGCTTCATGACAAATCAGACGAAGTGAAGAATGCATCGCTCGATGCAATCAAACTCATGGGTGATAGTTCCTCCGCAACGTTGCTGATTGAAAAAGCACAAACAGAGGACGACCCGGAATTGCAACTTCAATTACTTACTACATCGCTCAGTCTGGGAAGTGTATCAGCCCTTCCTCCGCTTCTCCATATTATTCAGGAAGATGGGATTTTTGCTGAAGATGCTTGGGAGATTCTTAAAGAAAGAATTCCATTTGATTTTGATGAGTTGAATGTTGTAAAGATAGAAACGTGGTTAAAAAATAATTCTCAATATTTGAAATGGAATGTTTCAACTAAGGTTTTTGAATTGAACCGTTAGCCATAGAGTGTTCATTTTCAAATATTATGATGTCTGCTTCGGCTCATAATCATTATTGAAGTTGGGCGAAGAGAGTCCGGTATTTCGTCCCTCGCAGATAACTGAAAGGGAGCATGGGAATGAGAGTGAATCTCGATGCAGGAAAAGTGTGTTTCCGACCTAAAATAGTGTTTCTCCCTGTTGGAAAAATGGGTCTTCTCGTTGGGAATATTTCTCTCCTCGTTAATAGTATGTTTCTCCGGTCTGATACAATGCTTCTCCGAGTTGGAAAAGTGTTTCTCCACGTCAGGAAAATGTTTCTTCTCGTTGAGAATATTTTTCTCCTCGCTAATACTATGTTTCTCCAGTTTGAAAAAATGTTTCTCCGCGTTGGAAAAGTGTTTCTCCGGTTTGGGAAAATGTTTCTCCTTGATGAAAGTGAAGTTCTCCGAGATGAGTGGTTGTTGGAAACTGAGTGTCCCTATTGCATTCCCACGCTGATAACTGATAGGGAAAGTTCTTATAACTACCGAGAGCAAATTTGATTCACAAAATGAATGATGTATATTTACAGGAAATAATACGGTACCTATTTTACTTTATCTCAAGTTCGATTCAGAAGACAAAACTTAATCACACAGTAAATTATTATGATGATAATAACCGCTATTCATTTCATCGTAAACCTGCGTATTCCTGCAATATGGATGCTGGATTTGCGCTTCTTAGGTTAACATGGATACGTATATTTAAATGTTATGCCCAATTTTAAAACGACACGACAAAGAAGAAAATAAGTAATGATTAAAAGAGACTATTATTCAGTAAGGACAGGGAAAATCACACCCGACCAACAAGTAAACTTTGAAGTGTTGAAGAAACTTTTTTTCGTAACTTATAACAAATTAAATGCTGACGGCTATTTTCAAAAGTATTTCGGTATAGACTGCACTGACGGATTTATTTCTGGAGAATTGGGAGAAGAAGTTGAAGCGATAATTTTCGTGAATTTAAGGAAAGACAATTTATATCCTATTTACAAAAATTTGCCCAACTACTCCGAAGACGATTTCTTTGACGTAATTGAATTTCTTCACGACCATTGCTCAAAAGGACTCAACGGACACTTTCACAGTTGGAACAATTGTGGCTACCACTATGAAGAATTTAATGACATTGAAGGTCAAAAACGCTTTAGAGAATTATTAAACCCAATTTTGAGAGAATATAAAGACGGCTTTGAAATTTCTGAAGACGGAGAAATACTAATTCTTTCCGACAATGGACTTTCAAACTTGTTTGAAGCGGACATTCCCACAAATGACAAGGACAATATCTCAAACAAAATAAATTCTGCAATTCTGAAATTTAGACGACATAAATCAACACTTGATGACAGACGAGAAGCAATTAGAGAATTGGCGGACGTTTTAGAATTTCTTAGACCCGCAATTAAGGAACATTTAAACAGGAAAGACGAAAGCGACTTATTTAATATCGCTAACAATTTTGGAATTAGACACCACAATAAAGACCAACAAACAGAGTATGATAAAGCAATTTGGTATAGTTGGATTTTCTATTACTATTTAGCAACATTACACGCTGTATTGAGAATGACGAACAAGAAATGAAAAGTAAAATTGGGCATAACCCGGGTTTTGCGTCAGGCGGGGTTACGTGCAAACTTGGAGTTTTGTGCTTCTATTCGAGTTCGGTGAAAGTGTACAGTTTCGTGCTCCAAAACCCGCCCGAACGCAAAGCCCCAAAACGTTATCCGCGACCCTATGGCGACCTTGTGTCAAACGAACGAATAACAAAACTCAAACAGTTGTGGACAAAATTTTTTTTACTTTTATACGACAAACACGAAACGACACATTTAAATATTACGTTAGCAACATTATTTTCTGATAGACATTGAAGCAAAAATTAACAATAAAGAAACTGATTGAAGAAGCCCATATTTTTTGTGTTTCTCAATCAAAACTTCAACATAAAGAACTTTTCGGAGTAACGGATGGTAAAGCCGTTGGAACTTTCATCGAGCAGAAGTTCCAAAAGCATCTGAATGACAACTATGAAGTAACGGTTGGCTCTTCAGCAAGTGGAATTGACTTACCATCGGCTGACATTCTTACCGACATCAAAGTAACTTCAATTAAGCAACCTCAATCTTCGTGTCCTTTTAAAGATGCTAAACAAAAAATTTTCGGACTTGGTTACAACTTACTTGTTTTCGTTTACGATAAGGCAGACAACCCAAAAACTAAAACTGCTATTCTGAATTTTGTCAGTTGCTCATTCGTTTCAAAAGAACGAACTGCTGACTACACTACTACTTTTCGGCTGAGAGAAATGATTAAGGACAACGCAAATGAGGCTGACATCATTGCTTATCTGAACGATAAAAATATTCCTGCCGATGAAATAACTTTATCAAAATTGGCAGAGCAGATTTTACAATCACCGCCGGAGCAAGGATACCTTACTATTTCTAATGCGCTACAATGGCGATTACAATACCAAAGAATTGTAACATTGGAGAAAGAAGTTAAAGGAATTACAAAAATTATAAGTTTCTATAAACGCAAGCGATGAAAATATTTGAAGCAAATATTACTCATCAGGTTTCAGATTTCTTACGCAACAAACTGAACAGGACGACAACGCTTGTAACAGCCAATCAAAAAATGTTTGATGCTTGCGGCATCAAACATTTTTTTGAGAGCGAGATTGAACTTGAAGCATTGAAAGAAATTATTTGCTCTCACAGTAGTTTAATTGCAGAACCTGACAGAGCTGAATATGGAGATTTTCAAACTAATCCTAATTTAGCATCGAATGTTGTTAAGTTTTTAAAGCAAGTTTCTTCAAATCCTGAAATCATTGTTGAGCCGACGTGCGGAAAGGGAAATTTTATTGTCGCTTGTCTAAGCACATTCAAGCGAATTGAAAAAATATTTGGAGTCGAGATTTACAAACCGTATGTGTGGGAAACGAAGTTCAACATTCTTCAATTTTTCATTGATAACCCTGACACAAGAAAACCGGAAATCGAAATCAACCACTTTAATGTTTTCGATTTCGATTTTGGGAGAATTTGCAAAGAACATTCAAGAAGAGAAATATTAGTTATTGGAAATCCTCCGTGGGTTACAAATTCCAAATTGAGTAGTTTGGGTTCGGGCAACCTACCGATAAAGTCAAACTTCAAAAATCATAGTGGTTTGGATGCCATGACAGGGAAAGGAAACTTTGACATTGGCGAATACATTACGCTTATGATGTTTGATGCTTTCCAATATTCACATGGACACTTTGCTTTTCTTGTTAAAAATTCTGTGATAAAAAATGTGGTGTTTGACCAACAACAACGCAACTATAACATTGCCGACTTACAAAAACTAAGTATTGACAGTAAGAAAGAATTTAATGTTTCGGTTGAAGCATCATTACTTTTTTGCAAGTTGAATGGAATCCCTGAATTCGTTTGCAACGAATATAATTTTTACAACCATGCTACACTGCTCAATCAATTTGGTTGGGTTCAAGATAAATTTGTTTCAAGCGTTGAACTCTACAAACACAGCAATGATATTGACGGACGTTCTCCTTTTGAATGGAGACAAGGAATCAAGCACGATTGTTCTTCCATCATGGAACTTGAGAGAGTCAACGGACATTTTGTTAATGGACTTCAACAAGAAGTAATTATAGAAGAAGATTTGGTTTTCGGTGTACTGAAAAGTTCTGACCTCAAAGAAACGGTAATTGACAAGACGAGAAAGTTTACAATCATTACACAGAAAAAAGTTGGACAAGATACTTCGTTTATCAAAAAAGACTTCCCAAAAACTTTCCACTATCTACACAAAAACAAAGCACAATTCGATTTACGCAAATCAAGCATC
The DNA here is from genome assembly GCA_016212665.1 of Ignavibacteriota bacterium. Classification (NCBI taxonomy): domain Bacteria; kingdom Pseudomonadati; phylum Ignavibacteriota; species Ignavibacteriota bacterium. Next base: position 50,861 of record JACREZ010000008.1, on the reverse strand, counting down.
TACGACAACAAACCCGATTATTCAATTTTCGGAATTGGTGATTACTCTTTTGCCCCCTATAAAATTTCTATTTCGGGTTTATATAAAAACTATTCTTTCAATTTGGTGTTGCCACAAAACGGAAAGCCAATCATGCTTGACGACACCTGTTATTTATTAGGCTTTGACAAGTTGGAGTTTGCCGTTTACACACTCATACTTTTAAACTCTGGCAAGTCAAAAGAACTTCTGCAAGCAATTACTTTTTCTGATGCAAAGCGAACTTTCACTAAAGATATTCTCATGCGAATTGATATTCTGAAACTTGCTTTACAGTTTACAAATGTGAAAATCCAAGCCGAGCTTGATGAAATTAACAAGCAATTCAAACAGAATATCAAACTTGACAAGTGGGACGAATTTATTAAGACGATGATGCCTGTTCATTCTCAGCAGTTGATATTATTAGAACCGGAAGTGAAATACAAAAAGAGAAGAATGCAACATGTAAGGACTGCATGACTTGTCCAAGATGCACTCACCGCTACGACAACTCTCACCACCCCTCCGTTTCAATTTCCAACAGCACAGGCAACCCAATATAATTTCTCTTACCTGTTGGTTTTCTAATTTTTATGGTTAGATGTTCCATATAATGATTATTGATTATTCAACTGCACAATTTTACAAATACATACGTTCAAAAACAATTTCCGGAATGATGTATTTTGAAATGAATAAGGGGAATTCCCAAAAATGTTCGTATATTCATACCCGTCTATGCGCACAAAAAACAGAGACTATCAGGCATCAACACTTCAAGGAAATTTCAGTATGAAATTTTTCGTTCTTTTTGTATTCACGTTTGCTCTACCATTCGCTCTCCTCTCACAACAATCATCTCAAAAGAGTTTAGCGGTGGGAGATGCGGCACCCGATTTTTCCCTGCCGTATGCTACACAGGATTCTGTCGCAAGTGAGGATTTGAAACTCTCATCGTTTGCCGGGAAACGAAATGTTGTTCTCGCCTTCTACCCTGCCGATTGGAGCGGCGGTTGCACGAAAGAAGTCTGTACGTTGCGGGACAATTTCTCTGCATTAGCAAATCTTGATGCCGAAATACTCGGCATCAGTGGTGATTATGAATACTCGCATCATGAATGGGCAAAACATCATCAATTGCCTTTCAAACTTGTCTCTGACCACAACCATAGCGTTGCCAAAACATATTCGAGTTTCAATGAATCAGGATACAACAAGAGAACAGTCTATGTCGTGGATAAATCGGGCAAGATTGCATATATAGATTTGCAATACAGCGTTCGCACACCTGATTCATTCAACAAATTACAGGAAGCACTCAAACAACTCAAATGAATTTTAATTACACATAATCAACATGAACATGACAGGTATGAAATCAACTATCATTCTCCTACTATTTACAATCATCAATCTTACTTTTGTTCTTGCTCAATCCACAGATTCACTTCGCTTCCCCGATGAAAAGCATTTGAAAAATATAAAGCAATTGACCTTCGGTGGTCAAAATGCTGAAGCGTATTTCTCATTCGATGAATCGAGACTAATTTTCCAATCAGAACGTGATTCATTTCGATGCGACCAAATATTTTCGATGAATGTTGATGGAAGCAATCTCATGCTACTCAACAGCGGAAAAGGAAAAACTACCTGCGCATTTTTCCTACCCGGCGATACAACATTTCTTTTTGCATCAACACATTTAGGTAGTGATGATTGTCCGCCCAAACCGGATTACTCAAAAGGATACATTTGGTCACTTGTGAAATCGTTTGATATTTTTATGGGAAAGGTTGGAAGCAAAGAATTCAAACGAATTACAACAACGGATGGTTATGATGCCGAAGCGACTGTCTCACCAAAAGGAGACAAAATTATTTTCACTTCAGTACGGGATGGAGACCTTGAATTATACTCTATGGATTTAGAAGGAAAAAATGTTCTGCGTCTGACAAACGAAATCGGCTACGATGGCGGCGCATTTTATTCATGGGATGGTTCTAAGATTGTCTTTCGCGCAAATCATCCAACAGATTCAACAGGACTTTTAGACTACCAACAACTGTTAAGAGACGGTATGATTCGTCCGGGCAAGATGGAAATCTTTGTGATGAATGCAGACGGTTCAGGCAAGAAACAGATTACAGATTTAGGTACTGCAAGTTTTGCTCCGTTCTTCCACCCGAACGGGAGTCAAATCATCTTCTCCACAAACTACAGCGACCAAAAAGGTCGGAACTTTGATTTGTACCTGGTAAATACAGACGGTTCGGGTTTGGAACGAGTAACTTACAATAATACTTTTGATGGCTTTCCGATGTTTACTCGGGATGGAACAAAGATAGTCTTTGCATCAAACAGAAATGGAAAAGTACAAGGCGAAACAAATATTTTCATTGCTGATTGGGTGCCGTAATTGAAAAACCTCCACAGGAGAACATTGCTCTCATCCATGTTTTTCATTCTCCTCCTCGCGGTTCCTTCGTGCCTTTCGGTACAACGAACTGTTGACCAGATAGAAAGTTTTGAACTTTCGGGAATGATGCATTACACTTCCGTTGAAGGCGGTTGCTGGCAGTTTATCGGAAATGATGGAGAAACATACGAATTAACAGGTTCTCGTGTCGTCATCCTTCTCAGAGAAGGTTTACGGGCAGACCTTGTCGTTCGTGGTCCTCTTGACCTCGCAAGCGTTTGTCAGGTCGGAGAGGTTGTCGAAATTTTAGAAATCATCAGAACATACACAGATTAACAGGAATACCATGAAACACCTTTCTTTAGCGATTATCATTTTATTGTTCTTCACGCTCTCCGCGTTTTCGCAGGACGATGCCGGAATTAATTCAAGCAATATTACAGTTCAGGAACTTCAGGCACTTGTAAAATTTCTGACATCGGATGAACTCGAAGGTCGCGGCTCAGGAACAAAAGGAAATGAGATAGCAGCGAAGTTTATTGAAAGTGAGTTTAAGAGTTATGGTTTGCAACCGAAAGGAACGAACGGTTACTTTCAGGAATTCGATTTCATTTCGACAGTTAAAATCGGTGACGATAACTCGCTCTCGATGAAGGTGAAAAGTCTTGCGCTTGATTTCAAATTGAATGAACACTTCCGTCCATTAGGATTAACCATTGATACATCAATTTCTGCCTCTCTCGTTTTCGTCGGTTACGGTATTTCTGCAGAGTCGCTCAAATATGATGATTATGCAGGTGTTGATGTCAATGGAAAAATTGTAGTCATGATGCGTTACTCACCGAACGGAAATAAAGATACTGTCTTTAACAAGTACACACCGATTCGGATGAAAGCAATGACAGCACGAAACAAAGGGGCAATCGGAATGATTCTCATCAACGGACCGGTTGATGAACCGGAAGGAAAACTTGTAGCATTTAATTTTGACCGGGGCTTCGGAACATCAGGAATTGCCGCACAAACAATGAAATGGCAGGCTTTTGATTCCGTTCTTCATTTTGTCGGCAGGGATTTCAAATCAATTCAGGAACAAATCAATGCGATGAAACAACCGCAATCGTTTGAACTCGCTGACGTAATGGCAACCATGCACACGCAAACCATTAAAGTTCATGCGAAGACATCAAACATCATCGGCTATCTTGAAGGAGGCGACCCGAAGTTGAAGGAGGAAATCGTTATCGTTGGAGCGCACATGGACCATCTCGGAATGGGTGGAGAAGGTTCGATGAAACCTGACACAGTCGCAATCCATCATGGAGCGGATGACAATGCATCCGGCACAAGCGGTTTGTTGGAACTTGCTGAATATTGTGCCACCCATAAAAACGATTTCAAACGAAGTCTTCTCTTCCTCTCCTTCTCAGGCGAAGAACTTGGAACGCTCGGCTCAACATACTTTGTGAACAATCCAACAATTTCTCTCGAGAATGCAATCGCCATGTTGAACATGGATATGATTGGACGAATGAAAGAAAGCACTCTCGTGGTTGAGGGAATGGGTACATCACCGAACTTTGAAAACCTCGTGAAGAGTTCGAACGATGACCCTTCAATCAAACTCACCTTGAAACCCGATGGTTACGGACCAAGCGACCACGCACCATTCTACTCGAAGAATCTTCCCGTGATGTTTTTCTTCACCGGCACTCACCGGGAATACCATACGCCTGCTGATACGTGGGAAAAAATACAGTATGAAGGTGAACAGAAGATTGTTAGTCTTATCTCAAAAATCACAAAAGAAATTGCAAACCTGAATGAAAAGCCTGCGTTTACAAAAGCTGCATCGAGTCCGATGGGTGGCGACAGACCGGGCGCACGTGTAAGTTTGGGAATCATTCCTGATTACGCTTCGGAAATTGCAGGATTGCGTATTGGCGGAACACGAAAAGACAGTCCCGCAGAGAAAGCAGGATTGAAAGAAGGCGATGTCATTATCAAATTCGGGACGAAAGACATCAAGAATATTTATGATTACATGTATGTCTTAGGTGAATATAAACCCGGCGATGAAGTTGATGTTGTTGTAAAGCGCGGAACCGAAGACATCACGGTCAAAGCGAAGTTAGAGGACAGAAAGTAAACATTCCAGACTTTAGAACATGAAAAACCCCGAATGACTCGGGGTTTTCTTTTTCACTAAAATACTGAGTACTCAAAGACTCTTTACAGCATCTTCCTTGCAACTTCCCTCAACTCATCTTTCGTAAGAAGTTTCTGAACGAGCGGGAAAAGAATGTAATTCTCTTTGTGTATGTGGTTGACAAACAGTTGAACGACGCTTTTTGCAACTACAGACAAGCGTTTGATTGCCGAGAAACTATCGGGATTTGCTTTAAGCCGCTCTATCGCTTCGCGAAGAGAAGTAAATCCTTTCCGTAATTGCTTGTGGTCGTTCCGCATCAACTTCGTAGGACCTTCAACATACGTTTCAAGAATCGGGAATAATGCATCCTCCTCCTTCTTGTTATGTTCCTTCACTTCCCTTTCAATATAGCGAAGAGAAGCATCTAATTGCTTCCCGATTTTTGAGGTGTAACCGTTCAGACTTAAAGCCCCGACCGCAACATTTAATTTTTTCAATTGCTCTAACGCGTCATTGTGTTCTTGTAAAAGAACAGCAATCGGGTCAAATCGTTGTGCCATTGAAGAAACTACTCAACTTCTACAAGAGTTGAGTATTGCATTTTTCCGTCGTCAAGAAGTGCGTTGATTTTTTCTACCAGGTCACTGGTAATATCATCGTGGTCTTCGAGGTGGTCGAATTCATCTTGACTGTTACAAACAAATATCTCTGAAAACTTGTTTGCCTTGGTTTTATTCTCATAAATTGAATAATTTTTACCCATTTTGCCGGAGAGATGTGCTTTCATCTTTCCAGCAAGTTCAAGATAATCTTCTCGTTTTTCCGGTGCTATGCTGTATGTAATCTTAAAAATAATCTTTGCCATTAAATTTCCTTAATTTTTCGTGCCATAAATATACTAAAAAACTTCTATTCCATGCCATAGTTTTTTCATTTTTTTTGAATATTTCTTCAATCCTTAGTAGCCTGCTGCTCTGACTTCTTCTTCATTCATGCCAAAATGGTGAGCAATTTCGTGAATTAAGACCTCAGTCACCTTACTATCGATTTCCTGTTCAGAACTACAGGCGGCTTCAATATTCTTTTGAAAAAGCGTAATTTTGTCAGGAATTACCGCCGTCATTCCATAATTCGTATTCCTTTTTGTTAACGGTACACCTTGGTACAATCCTAATAAATGTTTTCGGGAACCGAGTTTCATCGTTCTGACTATTTCATCATCTGGGTAGTCTTCAACCACAATTATAGCATTAGTTATTAATTCTTGAAAGTATTCAGGGAGACGCTCGTATGCGCTCTCTACAAGTTGATGAAATCTGTCTGAATCCATACTACTGAGGTAGTGTAAAAAAGATGAAGGTTCCGGCAATTGTAATAACAGTAAGTCCGATTGCTACAATGCTGAATAATAAGGCTTTACCAAGGCTACAATCAAGTAGAGTCCGAATTCCAATAACATAAAGAAGAAAACTCCACAGCGAGAGTATTGCATCGAAACTAAAAAGAAAGATTGCAGATTGAGGCAACAACGTAAACGGATTCGGCGCTTTTGTAAAAAGGAAAATTCCGAACGTAATCACTTCAATCGGGAGTATTAGGAAGGCAGAAATTATCAATGGAACAAAAGAATACGATACAACACCCATCAAATTTCTAAAAGATACCACGTTACCTGTTGCGCGCATCAGGATTCTTAGAAAAAAGAGGTTGAGAAAGAAAATAATCAAACCGACAACCGGGCTGACTGCAAGCCATGCTAACATAAGTTCAACGATATGATTAGCAATATCACCTGCTTTGATAAGCCAGAAGATTAATGCAACAAAAGCGTAACCTGATAATGACCCCAGCAGCAACGAATAGTTTTTGTGCGTTGCAATGGCAATAGCATGAAATGCTTTTTTCGGGGTTTCAATCAATTTCCAGATAGTTCCGAACAGATCAAGCGTGTCAACCTTTTGTTGAATGTAACTCCCGCACGAAACACAGGAGATTTTCAGATGGTGATTTGATGTGTTACAGACAGGGCAAGTTATCATTTATCGGTTTTTGGTTACGGGTTACAGGTTCGAGGTTACAGGATATTTGTTGTTCTGAGATATGTGACCCGTAACCAGAAATCGGTGACCTATCAGCGTTAATAAGGTAAAAATCTAGCAGTAAAGTGTCTTAACATCGGTGCTTCATAAACGATTTTGTAGCCATGAAGTTTCGAGCGGTTGTTACATACTTCAATAACACATTCGACAACATAATCAATATGGCTTTGTGTATAAACACGTCTTGGAATTGCCAACCTTACTAGTTCCATCTGTGAAGGAATAAACTTCCCTGTCTCTTTTTCGGATTTCCCGAACATAACACTACCGATTTCAACAGAACGGACACCCCCGACCTTAAACAGTTCTGCAACAATCGCTTGTCCGGGGAACTGTTCAGACGGAATGTTTGGAAGGAATCGTTTCGCATCGAGATAAATTGCATGACCACCCGGCGGTTCAAGAATCGGAACTCCGGCTTGCACCAATTTCTCACCAAGATACTCGACCGAACGAAGACGATACTGTAAATAATGTTCATCAAGAATCTCATCAAGTCCTTGTGCCATCGCTTCTAAGTCCCGACCAGCTAAACCACCATACGTCGGGAATCCTTCAGTGACGATGAGTATGTTCCTTGCGTTTTGTGCAATCAGGTCATCGTTCAAAGCGAGAAAGCCGCCCATGTTGACAAAGGCATCTTTCTTCGCGCTCATCGTACAGCCATCGGCGTACGAGAACATTTCCTGAACGATTTCTTTTACAGATTTGTCTTGGTATCCCTTCTCTCTTTTCTTGATAAAGTATGCGTTCTCAGCAAACCTGCACGCATCAATAAACAATGGAATACCATACTTCTGTGCCACTGCTTTTGTCGCCCTGATGTTTTCCATTGAAACCGGTTGCCCCCCGCCTGCGTTGTTTGTCACCGTAATCATCACAAGCGGAATGTTTTCTTTTCCTTTTTCCTGAATGAACTTATCAAGCGCATCAACATCCATATTTCCTTTGAAGTCCGCACGTGCTGACGGGTCTTTTCCAATGGGAATAAGTAAATCGTGCGCCTCTGCTCCCGAATATTCGATGTTCGCACGAGTAGTATCGAAGTGGGTGTTGTTAGGAATGAACTTCCCCTTTCCCCCAACAATTGTGAAAAGAATTTTCTCCGCCGCCCGTCCCTGATGGGTTGGGATGATGTACTTAAAACCCGTAAGTTCCTTTGTTATCTTTTCAAAGCGATAGAAACTTCTCGCTCCGGCGTATGATTCATCACCATCCATAATTCCCGCCCATTGTTTGGCGCTCATGGCTGATGTTCCGCTGTCGGTTAGAAGGTCAATCAAAACGTCTTCTGCCTTGACCAGAAAGAGGTTATAGCCCGCTTCCTGAAGTATCCGTTCCCTTTCTTCCTGAGTAGTAAATCGTATTGGTTCTACAGATTTGATTTTAAATGGTTCTATTATCGTTCGCATGGTTTACAGTTTTCTGTTTCCTGTTTTCAGTTTCTAGTTGTAGTTAATTAGCAATATACAATTGACCAATCACTATTGGTAATTGTTAATTTGTAATAATTCGAAATTGGCAATTCGCAATTCGAGTTTATTCATCTTCCTTCATCTTGAAATAGACCAACATTCCAAGTATTGAAAGAACAAAGAAGGTGATGAAGAAAAGAGCAAGCCGTTCCCCGAAGGTTGGCAGTGATGATTGAAGAACTTGTGATAAACTATCTGATAGCATGAAGTTAATGGTAATTAGGAAGTCGTGTAAGCAAGTATGATTGTGATAACCATATACAAAATTCCCACAACCCCACAAAACGTAATAACCTTACTCGATTCGTTTCTCTCTGCTTTTCTGTCAATGAACGGGAGAAACATGACTGCCAGACTCAAAATTCCAACGAATGAATTTACAATCACTTCGCTGTTCATTCCAAAGATTGTTGACGGTACAAACTTTAATGTTTGAAAAAGCGGGAGAAAATACCATTCAGGTTTAATTCCAACAGGAGCAGAAGCAAAAGGATTGGCTTTTGTTCCTAACTCTGCGGGGAAAAATATCACCAAAGAAAACAAAAGAAAAAATCCTGCAATCCAACTTAAAACATCCCGGTAGATATAATTCGGGTAAAAGGGAATCCCCTTCTCTTTCGGTTGAACTCCAATAGGTGTGCTTGAACCGTGAACCTGATTCAAAACAAGATGGAAAATGACAACCAATAGCGTTGCAAGCGGTAAGATAGCAACATGCAGAGCAAACATTCGCTTCAAACTTTCGCCATCAACGAAGTCGCTTCCCCGTAATGTCTTGACTACTATTTCGCCAACAAGGGGAATGGTTTTCGGAATTTCCGTTCCGATTTGTGTTGCGAAGTACCCAAGCGTATCCCAAGGCAGAAGTGAACCGGTAAATGCAAACCCAAGCACGAGAAAGAATTGCACGACTCCGCTCATCCACATCAACTCTCGCGGCTTACGGTATGAACGCAAAAGCATCGTGCTAAAGAGATGAACGAAGACGCTCGCTATCATCAGGTTTGCCGACCATTTGTGCATCGAACGAATCAACCACCCGAACGGTACTTCCGTCATGATTTGGGTCATGCTTTCGTGCGCCGTTTCGGGCGTTGGACTGTAATACATCAGCAACAACATTCCCGTACCAAGTTGAATCACAAAGAAAAAGAGTGAAAGCCCACCAAATAAATACCAGAACGAATGTTTATGCTGAGGAACTTTCTTCTGATGCAAAAAATCAAGAACCAGATTCAAATGCATCCGTTCATCCACCCACGATTGTACTTTCGAAAAGAACTGCATCAGCCCTCCGAAATCAAAATATCCGTGGAGGTTAGTTTCACCCGGTACGGTTTTAGCGGACTTGGCGCCGGTCCGGATAGGTTTTTTCCATCCTTATCAAACACACTGCTATGGCAATTACAATGAAACTTCTCTTCTTCTTCCCGGTATTCAACCACACATCCAAGATGTGTACAAATCAATGAGAATGCTTTTACTTGCCCTTGCTCCGAGTTCATTACAATAATAGGCTTTTTCTTCAACCGGATAATCTTGAACGAGTTTTGAGGAACTTCAGAGAGTTTGGCAATAGGTAAATCTTTGAGTGTTACCTCATTCTTTGTGCGAGGATAGATATACTCAGCAAGAACATAAAATGCTGGAAGGATTGTCAGGAAGAACCAGCCAAAGAGAACTTCTCTCAGGAAACTTCGCCTCGTCTTTTGTGGGGTTGATGTTGCCATAATGCTAAGAACAAATTTTATGATGTTGTGAATCGTACTTGATTGAACCGGAGAATACGACTTTTGCTGAACCTGTTAACTCTATATCTATAAAACGATTACCATCTTTATTGAATCCAACAATCAGCGTTTCATTGCTTTGTGTTTGAACTTGAATCGGTGATGAATAACCATTAACTACATTCGTAATAACCGCGCAGGCAACTGAACCGGTTCCGCACGCTAATGTCTCTGCCTCGACACCCCGCTCGTATGTCCGCATCTTTATTGGTTGCTGTTTTTGTTGATTTGTCATTCCGAATCCCGCTTCAGCGGGTGAGGAATCTCTTTCATAGTTCTTTAATAAACTTACAAAATTTACATTCGTCCCATCACTTTGAAACGCTTGATGATTCCGTATCAATCTTCCGAGCCGTTCTATTCCCTTTTGATGAATTTCCTCTTGAAAGAGTTCCGGCAATTCGCTTTCATAAATTACTACATGAGGTGAACCGGTGTTAACATAATGATATTTGACTGTGTTACCTTCAATTTCAATCTCTTTACCTATCTGCAAGTCGGTTGGATTTTTCATCGAAAGCGAAACATTATCCCCCGATTTCCTTGCAGAGTAAATATAATCCAATGCCTCAAACTCAACTTCCGGTTTGATAAGCGAATCAAACATAAACATTGCAGAACATCTTCCTCCGTTACCGCACATTCCCCCGTAACTTCCGTCTGCGTTGAAGTAATTCATTCGGAAATCGGCATTGCTACTTCGTTCGATGACAATCAACCCATCTGCTCCGATTCCATAATGACGATTGCAAAGGACTGTTGCCGCTTTACTCCAATCTAAAGACAACTTCTCGCTACGATTATCAATCATAACGAAGTCGTTTCCGGCGCCGGTCATTTTAGTAAAGAATATTTCAACAATGTGTTGATTCATGGTTGTTGAAAATCAGATTTTTTATTGAAAGAAACAAACCTTCTGTCCGTCACCCTGAATTTATTTCAGGGTCTATGGGCGTCGAGACAGATGCCGAAATAAATTCGGCATGACCTTGTAAGGGGTTTTCTTAGAAACAAAAGTGCCACTCATTCCGCCCAGGCGGGAGTGAGTGGCACTTAATGTGGAGATGCGGGGAATCGAACCCCGGTCCGAAGAGAAGACCACCGAAACTTCTACATCTATAGTTTATTCATCATTTTCTCGATTGCGAACTATGGAATAAACACACTATCCGCAATCCAGCTTAATGATTTCATTCCGAACCCTAAGCATGATTCGGAACTATCCCGATTAAAGCGACACCTCTTGCCATCCACCGGGCATAATGACAAAAGATGCGTTGCTTATTTAATTAAGCAGCGAGTGCGTAGTTATAGTTTGCACTTATATTTTTCCGTCTGTTTTCTAGTGCCGCCGAAGCGGCAACGTGAACTACGGAGATCACGAGATGCTATTCCGACCATCCTACACTCCGTCGAAACCATGTCATCCCCAACATGAATTGTCAATTATCAGTTAACTTTTGACCATTGACAATCTTCGTATCAATATACTTGAATTTTCTTAAGGATTCAACATTTAATACTTCTCAAGATACTGGTCAATTTCCCACGAAGTAACCTGCAAACGGAATTCATCCCACTCTGTTGTTTTGAGGTGAAGAAACTTCTCGAACGCATATTCTCCGAGCGCTTCTTTGATTAACTCATCTTTCTTAAAATTATTCAATGCGTCATATAAATCTCTTGAAAGCGTATCAATCTTCCTTTCGCTTGCTTCCCGCTCGGAGAATTCATAAATGTTTTCTTCAACCGGTGCGGGCGGCGTGAGTTTCTTTTGAATTCCTTCCAGACCTGCCGCAAGCATAACCGCAAACGCAAGATACGGATTTGCCGCAGGGTCAGGACAACGGAGTTCGGCACGTACGGCTTTTTCTCTTCCCGGTGTATATCGGGGAATGCGAATGAGCGCTGACCGATTCGTCTGTCCCCAAGCAACATAGACAGGCGCCTCATAACCAACAACCAAACGCTTATAAGAATTAACTGTAGGGTTAAGAATTGCATTCATCCCTTTGATGTGCGTCAGTTGTCCCTGAATGAACGAGCGGGCGCATTTGGAGAGATGATAATCATCCTTCGAGTCGAAGAACAAATTCTTTCCCTCAAGATTGAAGATGCTTTGATGCACATGCATTCCCGAACCGTTAATGCCTGCAATTGGCTTGGGCATAAACGTGGCGTGTAAATCTTTGTGTGCGGCGATGTACTTCAAGGTGTATTTGAATGTCGTGGCTTGGTCAGCCATCGTAAGTGCGTCGTTGTATTTGAAATCAATTTCGTGCTGACCCGGCGCGACTTCATGGTGAAGCGCTTCGACATCAATCCCGAAATCCATCAATGCAGTCGTCATCTCCTGACGAATATCAACTGCTAAATCTTGTGTCTGGTCGAAATACCCTGCTGTATCGTGCGGAAGCGGAATGAGTTTATGGTTTTCCCTTTTGAAGAGAAAGAACTCAAGTTCAGGTCCGACATTATAGACATAACCGAGTTTCTTTGCTTTCTCAAGTTGACGTTTCAAAATATATCGCGGGTCGCCTTCGAACGGTTTTCCATCGGGCATATACACATCGCACATGAAACGGGCGACGATTGGTTGGTTTCCGGTTTTCGTCCATGGAATAACAGCGTACGTATTCAAATCGAGTTTTAAATACATATCGCTTTCAAAGATGCGAGTGAACCCTTCGATGGAAGAACCGTCGAACCAAAGCCCGTCGTCAATAACGCCGGAGAGTTTGGTAATCGGGATGGTGATGCCTTTGAGGATTCCGTTCAGGTCGGTGAATTGTAATTGGATGAACTGTACTTTATCCCGCTTAGCAAATTCGAGAATGTCTTTTTTGTTAGGAGTTGATTTGGTGTTTTTAGCCATGATAGTTTTATGTTGATGTTGATAGTGTGGTTGATAAACGAATTGACGATGTACGATTGAGTCATTGATTCATTCTTCAATTATAAAATTTATTTCACCTTTATACGCGTTGTTTCTTTTGATGATGATAAGACCAAATGTGTTTTTGTTCCGATGACTCCTTGCCATGCCTGAATTTTGCTGAGAAGTTTTTCGAGCGTGGAAGTGTTTTCTGTTCTGATTTTGATGATGTGCGAACCCTCTCCTGTTACCGCATGACACTCGATGATTTCATCAACGTGCGCGGCGTGGTCGAGGAAGGATTGGTAGTGTTTGGATGAATCAACCGAGACGAAGATGAAGGCGGTGATGTCTTTACCGAGTTTCTTCGCATCGAGTTTTGTGTAGTATCCTTCGATGATGCCGGCATTTTCTAATTTCAGTAACCGTTCGCTGACTGAAGGGAGAGAAAGCCCAACTGACTCTGCAAGTTCGTTTCGCTTGATTCTGCCGTTTTGTTGGAGCGAATCCAAGAGTTTGATGTCTATCTCATCTAAAACCATGCTATAAATAAGGAATAAGTTAGATTTACTTTAATTATTTAGGTATTATTGATTATTCGCCTGCCAATATAAGGCATATTTAGAAAACAAGCAAGTAATATTCAGGGTATGATAAAATATTTTTACCTTCCACTCGATTTTGATGTAATTTTCTGAAAAATTATAGTTGAATTGTTCCCAAGATTCCTACAATTGTTGGGAACTCTTGTGCAATTCTTTCCTACTTTTCTGCAATTCTTGGGAACTTTTGTACAATTCCTCCCTACTTTTCTGCAATTCTTGGGAACTTTTGTACAATTCTTCCCTACTTTTCTGCAATTGTTGGGAACATTTGTACAATACTTCCCTACTTTTCTGCAATTCTTGGGAACTTTTGTACAATACTTCCCTACTTTCGTGTAATTGTTGGGAACTATTGTACAATACTTCCCTACTTTTCTGCAATTGTTGGGAACTTTTATACAATACTTCTTTACTTTTCTGCAAATATTAGGAACTATTGTACAATACTTCCCTACTTTTCTGCAATTGTTGGGAACTTTTATACAATACTTCTTTACTTTTCTGCAAATATTAGGAACTATTGTGCAATTCAGTCATATATTAAGGATATTGCAGGAAACATTAATATCAATAAGTCAGATATTATTACTGATATAGGAGTCATTAACACTAATATTCCATTTATTAGTATTGATAATGGAAAGATTAGCACCATGCTTAGAGATTGGAATTACAATTATTGAATTAACTGCCCTACCTAATCAGTAAATTCACCTCCAATGGGAATGTTATTTTTCTTTTGTGTACTTATTCAACAGATTAATGAAGTCATCATCCTGAAGATAATTCTTCCAATCTTGATCATCCTTCACATAAGTAGCCGTTATTCTTCTCTTTTGTAAACTTAGCTCTAAATGAAAGAAAGCTTCCTTTTTGATTTCTTTTGCTGCATACCAACAAGCTAAATTATAGCACTCTCCACCTAATTCCAAAGCCTTTTGGTATTTTTCAAATGCCTCTTTTTGCAATACTTCTGCTTCATTCCCGGTTTTTGTCTGGGCTAAATAAACTAAAACTAAACCCCAGTTTGCATATGCTTCATGGAAATCCGGTTTAATGGATAGACTCTTTTGGTATTTTTCTATTGATTCAAAATATAATGAGTCTGCTTCGTTCCCCGTCTTTGTCTGTGCTAAACGTGCCAAAGAATTACCCCAACTGATAAAAGCACTATTGTTTGTCATATCTAATTCAGCTGCTTTCTCAAATTCTACTGCAGCCGAGGCATAATTGGATTCGCGGTCATATTCATATCCTTTCAATATATGTGAAGTGGCAAGTTTTCTATTTTTTTCTATTTCCTGAGGTGATAATATTTCCCAGATAGGTTGTTCATTTTCAACAAGTCTATAAAATTGTGCATAATGATAGGATATAAATAAATCATTATTCGTGTCCTCGGTTAGCACCGGAATATTTTCTCCATAGGCATGTTCAGGCTTATACGGTATTTTGGCAATATTGAAATAGTTAACCAACTTACATTCGTCAAGCATGTATGAACTTTTCATTAACGATTGAAACTTTTCGGTGTATTTCTCTATCCAATCTTTCAATGCAATATAATTCTGGTTGTCTATTCTCGAGGGTAAAGGTAAAATAGTTAACTCTCTATCGTCATGAGATTCGAAGCGATAAGGTATACTTTGTTGTGCTACATCGAGAACACCGTTTATATTTTGATTACTTAATGCAAACACTAATACTAATATTTGAGGCATTAACATCGTACATATCCCACCGGTATCGGACAATCCTGTTCGAGAGTCAATTAAAATATAATCGTATTCCGTCTCAAGGTACTGAGCGAATGTTCTAAAGAACGATGGTGATTTTCTATAAAATTCCATCCAATTTATTGCCGTAAGTCGGGTGGTATATTCATCATCAAATTTGCCAGCCTTCATTATATCTAATCGGAATTCGCTCTTAGCAATTGGAACATCTTTTTGTATGTACTTGTGTATATTTCCTGATAAGAAATCAATATATCCTCCTTCACTGTTTTCTGATTCACTTTGAGGAAAGTTCATTAAGTCAGTTATGAAATCCAGTAAACCCAGGTCGTCCTTTTTCACAACATCAAGAAAATAAGAATGAAGACCGGGCGCTTCCAAATCCCAATCTATGAGTAATACTTTCTTTTTTTGTTGTACCATAAGGCATGCAATATTTACTAATGCCATACTTCTCCCAACTCCACCTTTGTACGAGTAAAACGTAATCGCTTTGCCCTTCATACTTGTATTCTGTTGTTGGTTAATATTCATTTTTCTTCATTCTTGGCGGGTTATTGGATTCAGTTACTCTTTGTTGTTCTTTTTGCTCTCTTATCCATGCTTTTATTTCATCATCTGTAGGAATAGGTATATCGGCACACAATTCTGTGAAACTTACATCCGCTGTTAACAATTTAAAATTCTGCAAAAATATTTCATAGATATCATCTTTAAATTGTTCTAATGCAGCACTTGATTTATTACTTAACACAATGTGCCTTAGAAGTTTTATCTCTTTTGCATTTTTATTCCCGATACACGTTGGAAATGCACTTGCCGAGCCTCGATATATGATTGGAAGAATAAAACAATAACCCTTTTCATGATTATCGCGTATCTTTTTTTCCACTTCAATGGCTCGATACAGTTCCTTCGCGCACCAAAGGTTATCTTCATGTAAATAAGTGTTATGATAAAACGGGATAAAAAAATAGCAGGCGACTATTCCATCATAAATCTTCTCATCAAATTCATTCCCCCATTGAATTGAATTTTCATCAAAAAATACATTTTTAATATTTGTAACTTTAAAGGCTTCCGATGCAATGATATCCTTAAATTTTTTCATAAATACTTCATCGCCGTCATTTCGCCTATAACTTATAAAACTTGAATACTGGAAATTCGAAACACGGGTTTCTTGAACATTACGTTTTTCATGTTCTGTATTACGCATGTTTTTTTGTTTACTCATATTACGTCCTCATCGGTTTTATCTGATAACCGAATCTATTTAACCATTAAAATAATGGAGTTATTTGTATTATTGTTGTGTTTAATTTTCCCTGCCGCATTTAATGTATTGAAGCAGGTATGAAGTTATGCAACTTGTAGCACCTTCTTATTAAATCCTATTTCGTTTAGCCTTCCTACTTTCTTCGAGGCATTCAATATTTCGATGGAGACGAGAGAGCCATCTTTATCAAAGTCGGCGATAACTCCGGCTCTAATTTCATCCGAATCTTCAATTGTATTTTCTAAAAAAACAATCGAAAGACTATCTGTTTCCTTGTCGTATTTTATATCCATAATTATTTCCAATATCGTGTAATTTGTGAAGTACTATAAACTGTAATAACAACAATTTCTGAAGAGTCCTCTTCGACAATGACTCGAAGCAATTTTTGTTTTCCGCTCTCTTCGATGAGCGATTGATGTATTTGCCTGTTGATATCATCCTCATCGGGAACAATTTGTTCAGGATTTCGAACGACTTGTTCAATAGTGCTGTGTCGTAACTTGCGAGCAGCAAGTCGTTCTTCAGCATGGAGCGAAAATCGAATAGGCTTCAAGTTTAATTCAAGTTAAGTTAAAAAATGAACAATTAATATCAAATAAAGAAGAACTTTAAAGAGTAATTTCGCTATTGAACATTCTTCAATTTCCTCACCGCCTGCGTAATATTCTTCTGAGAGAATATCGCATTCTCTTCCACTAACACATTCGCACCGGCTTTGATTAATTCGGGAGCGGTGGTACCATCAACGCCGCAGTGAGACTCAAAGTTTTCATCGAGATTATAGATGTTCATCTTGTTTCCACTTCCCTATCAAGTATTCAGCATTGGAATGTATCAATGCAAACCACGAATTATGCCGATGCTAAAAATCCGCCAATCACCGACAACATCGGTTTCAGTTTCTTCTGAACCGGATCAACATCTACCCCAAAGTTTTCTAATGCTGTTGCACCAAGAAGAAAAAGTGAATTGGGTGGTCCAAAAATAACAGGGCAGGGAATTTTTCCTTCCAACGATTCTATTTCAAAGGTACAAAAGCCAAATAATCTAAGGTCTTGCCGTCCATCTGCAAGAATCAAATTTCGTTTTCCAATCGGCTCTACATGTATCCTTTTCAAATAATCTTCCGGTATGAATGAATACAATGCTCCTGTATCTATCCAAAAATCAGCCTCAAAGTTTTCATCGGGATTATTGCTGTTTGAGACTTTAATTTTTTTTTGAAACATTCCCATAACTTCTTCTTATATTTTTTGTTCTACATGTCTGTGCGCTTGAAAAAGTAGAAATATTCTAAGCGAAAAGCAAAGCTAGTTTTGAGTGATAAAATCCATTCACGGACAGGCTCAACTAATAAATTTAATGAGAGGAATTGATTGCTTCCAGCACTAACTCTGCAATATCCTTCACTTGTACGTTGTCTGAGGCTTCTTTGTCCTTCACACCATCTGTCATCATTGTCATACAGAAGGGGCAGGCGGTTCCAATGACATCGGGCTTGAGTGTTAGGGCTTCTTCTGTTCGTTCGATGTTGACACGCTTGCCTGTGGTTTCTTCCATAAACATTCTAGCGCCTCCTGCGCCGCAACAGAACCCTTTGTCACGCGTGCGGTTCATCTCAACAAGTTCGACTCCCGGAATTGTTCTCAGTGTTTCACGGGGCGAATCATACACTTGATTATATCTTCCGAGATAGCACGAATCATGATATGTTATCTTCGCTCGGTTCTCGTTCGAGAGTTTGAGTTTTCCCGTAGTAATCAGGTTCTGAATAAAATCGGTATGGTGAACAACTTCATACTTCCCTCCGAGTTGCGGGTATTCGTTCTTGAATACATTGAAACAATGCGGGCAGGTTGTAACAATCTTTTTGACGTTGTAGTTATTCAATGTCGTCAGATTATCCATCATCAGCGTCTGCGCTAAATATTCGTTCCCTGCTCTGCGAGCTGGGTCGCCGTTACATTTTTCTTCTGTGCCGAGAATAGCAAAATCAATGTTTGCAATGCGCATTAATTCGGCAAATGCTTGTGTTACTTTTTTATATCGTGCATCGTACGAGCCCGCACATCCGACCCAGAACAAATATTCGGCGTTCGGTTTCTCCGACATTCGGGGAATGTTCAATCCCTCCGCCCAATCCGCCCGCGAAGCATGGCTGAACGCCCACGGAGTGAAGTTCCGTTCGAGATTCGTGAACGTCGTCTGTAATTCTTTCGGAAAGCGGGATTCATTCAACACAAGATACCGTCGCATATCAACAATTGAATCTACATGTTCAATCTGCACGGGACATTCCTGAACACACGCCATGCAACTTGTACACGCCCAGAGTTCGTCCTCTGTTATGTAGTTGTCAACAAGTTGTTTTGTAAGTAACCCGGTTTGAGGTTCGGGGTTTGAGGTTTGTGAGCCGTGAGTCGTGAGTCGTGAGTTGTTAATTAGTAATGGCGCCTTTTCCATCAGGCGGTGGCGGATATCAACAATGATTTTCTTTGGAGAAAGCGGTTTGCCGGTGATGTTCGCGGGGCACGAGTCAGTGCATCGTCCGCACTCGGTACAAGCGTACCCATCGAGAAGTTGTTTCCATGTAAAATCTTCTACATCGGACGCGCCGAACTTTGTAAGAGTCTCATCAGCGAGATTAAGCGTTTTGAGCGTTCCGCGCGGTTCGTGTTTTGCAAAGTACACATTCGGAATCGAAGACATAATATGGAGATGTTTCGAGTTCGGGAGATAGTTCATAAACCCAAGCACGAATCCCATGTGTATCCACCAGAACATCGTAAACCACACTTCTCTCCCTCCTTCCGAAGTTCCTGCAAACAGCGAAGATAACGAGGCGGAAATTACTCTTGCGCTATTCCCTTCATCTATTCCCAAACCGATGCGTACTGCATTTTGCCCGAACATTGAAAGCATTATCATTAATATCATCATCAAAATTAATGTCGCATCGAATTGTGCATGTCCGGTTACATCCAACCGTTTCGGTTTCGAGATATATCTTCGATACAAGGCAATTCCAATGGAAATAATTACCAAGCCGCCAACAATATCCTGAAGAAAAACTAACGGTTTGTAAAGTATTCCGAGAAATGAAAAAGAGAACCCAGGGAAAAATCCTTCGCCGATAGATTCGAGAATGGCGAGGAGAAGAATGACAAAGCCCCAGAAGATAAAGAAGTGCATCACCCCGGCAAGCGGTTCACGCAGAAGTTTCGTATGTCCGAACGCAATGGCGAGAACATTGCTGATTCTTTTTTTCGGGTTATCGTTCCGTGCTTCCGGTTTCCCGATGTTTAAAAAAGTAATCAGCCTGCGGACACTCAGTCCGAAGTTGATGAATGAAGCGAGAAGTACAATAGCAAAAATTACAGGCTGTAAGGTCATAACTACTATCAATTAATGTTTAGTCGGGAAGACGTAATTCGCCTTCAAGCACAGTGATTGCATATCCGCCGATGATAACTCCGGTCGGTTGGTTTTCTTCGGTTACAACTTCAACATCCAACCTTCCCTTTCTCCCTACAACATCGCCTTGTTCCGCCTGAAAAATATAACGCCCGTTCTTGTTGGGAATCAATTCTTTTTCGTGCAAATATAGTGCGAGTGAACAGTGTGTAAAGCCGGTGACCGGGTCTTCATCAATACCGACGTGCGGAGCAAAAACCCGTGAATGAATTAACGATTTTCTCTCTATTGTTTCGGTGGTGAAAACACACAATCCTTCAAAATCTCTTTTACTCAGGAAAGAATTGATTGCATCAATATTGGGTTTCAGGTTGAATAAGGTATGAAGCCTTCTGAGGGGTGCAAACAAAAAACCGTTTCGCTGAATTGTCAGGAACTGGTCGAACTCGCCAACAGAAATATTCAGAAGCCGGATGAGGTCAACTTTATATTGACCGGCTTTTTCATAGTCCGGTGGGGCGAAGCGTACGGAAACATAAATTGAATCCTGATTTTTTTCGATTATTGCCGGAAGAACTCCATCGTTCGTTTCAACAGATAAACGATGCTTCCCCGGCTTATTCATACCGAAGAGATTCTCCTCTGCAAGAGCATAGAGTGCGGCAATCGTCGCATGTCCACTCATGGTTAATTCACCAAGCGGAGTAAACCAACGGATTTTCACATCCGCATTCTTATGTTTTGGTTGCAAGATGAACGCGGTTTCTGCCAGATTCATTTCCCTCGCAACAGATGCCATTTGAGTATCTGTCAACCCCTCGGCATCAAGAACAACAGCCGCGGGGTTTCCGTTATGCGGAGTTTTTGTGAATGTATCAATGTGCTTAATTCGTATCGTAGTCATAGGTATCAAACAATATGATGGTGATAATAAATTAGTTGCCCTATATTATTCCACACGTTATTCAATCGCTCTAACTGCGATGAGACATTTTTTGTTTTTGATATAGTAAACAATCCCATGCATTTCCATAACAGAATCCGGAAGCGGAATCCTCAGCTGTTCGTTTACTATGTCCTGATAGAGAAGCCGACCCTCTCTATCTGCAATGATAATATGTTGCTGAAGCGACATATTGCTGTTACCTTTTTCCTGAACCGGACTATAGTACGATAGAAGCAGTCTTCCATTCCGTTCGCACCATTCCATCGGTTGAGGATTCTTCAGAATCTTTGATGGTAACTTCTGATAATTCTTTTTCAGCGTTTCGACATCTTCCACTTCCTGCAAAAAAGTAATTTCTGTTGCAGTCGGTCCAAACGTTTTCGTTTGAAGTTGTTGAAATTCAAGTGCGCTTACTTCTTC
Organism: Ignavibacteriota bacterium; assembly: GCA_016212665.1. Lineage (NCBI taxonomy): Bacteria > Pseudomonadati > Ignavibacteriota > Ignavibacteriota bacterium. The sequence continues at coordinate 29,630 of JACREZ010000008.1, read as the reverse complement.
AAGGACCGTTCCGTTTGAACTATCAAGACGAAAATATTGTCTTGATTCAAATCCGCTCTTGGAACCATAAACGTGCTGTCCATCCGCAAAATGAAATTGCAGTTCATCGTTCATCCACAGTATTTGTGCCGTGTCAATTTGAATAGCATAAATCTTTTTGTGGTCTGGCATATCAGGCGTTGCAAACTCATGCAAAAATAAGATGTTGTTGGAGACGCTTTCAATGCTCATCCACCATGGTTCGGTGAACGAGAGATTATTCCATAGAACTTTTCCGTTCCTTGCATCGAGACAAAAGAATGTAACTTGCTTCGTTTCAAGATTTCTGTCTTCACCGACAAATAAATGATTCGTCGTCGGTAGCAATCGCCACAGAACCCCGTTCGTTTCGTATTTCCATGAGTAATCTAATTTTGCTTGCTTGAAAATTTTCAGGAAGCTCATTCTGTTCGTCAAAAATGTCGGATAAAATAACAACATCAGAGCGGATAGACAAATTTGTGAACCATTAGCGATGATTGGAGGAATATTACTCTATTTGATACAGGAAAGGTGTTTTTTCAATTGCATCAATGCCTGAGCACGATGACTGATTTTGTTTTTTGTCTCCAATGTGAGTTCGGCAAAAGTTTCTGAGAAGCCACTTGGAACGAAAAGCGGGTCATAGCCGAATCCATTCTTGCCCCGTTCCTCCTCGAGTATACTTCCTTCACAAACTCCTTCGAAGAGTCGTTCCTCCGTTGGAGAGATATATGCAATCACGCATCTGAATCTTGCCTTCCGAAGTTCGGGCGGGGTGTTCTTCAGTTCGTTGAATAATTTTTGATTGTTTTCTGCATAGGTAATATTTTCTCCCGCGTAACGTGCCGAGATAACTCCGGGCATCATATTCAAAGAATACACTTCCAAGCCGGAATCGTCTGCGATAGTAGGAATGTTTGATGCCATGAAAACCTCCCGTGCTTTCTTCAAGGCATTTGCTTCAAGCGTTTCTCCATCTTCCACAACTTCAGGAATGTTCGGAAATTCCAAGACTGAATGTATCTCAAACGGAAGCCCGGAAAGCAATGCAGAGATTTCTATCAGTTTGCCCTTATTGCGCGTTGCAAGAAGAAGTTTATGCATAATGAATTGTTTTTGGAATGAATTCTACTTCAACAAAACATCAACGGCTTCTTCCACTCTCTCTACTCCGATAATTTCGATGTCGAGATTTTTCAGAACGCCTTTCATTCCGTTTTGCGGAACAACGATTCTCTTGAAGCCTAACTTTGCCGCTTCCTGGATTCGTTTCTCCAATTGACTGACTGTTCGCACTTCACCGCTCAACCCGATTTCTCCAACAACTGCGCTCTGAGAATCAATCGTTTTATCGCGCAAACTTGAAACAATGGAAACCGCGACTCCCAAATCAATTGCCGGTTCATCTATCCGTAATCCGCCCGCGATGTTCACAAACACATCCGAGCCACCGAGTAAAACACCAACGCGTTTCTCCAACACGGCGATAAGCAGTGCAAGCCGACGCAAATCAAATCCTGTAGCGTTACGTTGAGGCGTTCCATAACTCGTTGGTGTAACAAGCGCCTGCACTTCAACCAAAATCGGGCGCGTGCCTTCGATGCTTGCAACCACCGTCGAACCGGAAGTTCCCGATGCCCGCTCAGATAAAAATACTTCTGACGGATTCGGTACTTCTGTCAGACCCGATTCCCGCATTTCAAACACTCCGATTTCATTCGTCGAGCCGAAACGATTTTTTAATGCCCGCAAGATTCGATAACTGTAATGCCGTTCACCTTCAAACTGAAGAACTGTGTCAACCATGTGCTCAATCACTTTTGGTCCGGCAATCACTCCCTCTTTCGTAACATGTCCGATAAGAAAAACGGGAATGGATTTCGTCTTTGCTATCTTCACAAAGGCAGACGTACACTCACGGATTTGTCCTAAACTTCCCGGGGTGCTTTCAAATAAGGGACGATACATTGTTTGGATTGAATCAACAATCAGAATGTCGGGAGGTGATTGTTCAATCACCTCGTTGATGACGTCTATGTTCGTCTCAGTGAAAAGCAGCAATTTCTTTTGTCCCTTCATCCCAAGCCGTTCAGCACGAAGTTTAATTTGCTTAGCCGATTCTTCACCCGAAATATATAGTACAACATAATTTTGAAGTTGACCTGCAAGTTGCATCATCAATGTTGATTTACCCACGCCCGGGTCACCGCCTAACAAAATCACCGAGCCAAGAACAATTCCACCGCCAAGCACGCGGTCAAACTCCGAGTTCGATGTTTGTATCCGTTGTCCTTCATCAATAATGATTTCATCCAACGGAACGGCTTGCAATTGAGTTTGCTTGACTGTTTTCCTTGCAGAAACTTTCTGAGCGACTTCTTCCTGAAACGTATTCCATTGTGAACAATTGGGACATTTCCCTATCCAGCGCGGCGATTCGTAACCACACGCCTGACAAATGTATTTTGTTTGGACTTTCATTGTACCGTTCTTTGTGTCCGAATATCTTTCCCCCACTGAAGTTTTGCTCTTAACAAATCATAGTATGTTCGATGCTTCCGCTTGACAAGTTTGATGTTGTAATCGGCTTTTCGAACGAGAAACTCTGTCGGTGTGTCATAAAATTTTTCTACTTGTCCGTCGGCAGTGATGTGAGCAAAATGTCCTGTGGATTTCACACTGACTTTTATCTCACTCGAATCAGAAACAATCACCGGCCGTGCCGAGAGTGTATGCGGCGCAATCGGATTGATGGTAATTACTTTGCACGAAGGATTCACAATCGGTCCGCCGCTTGCAAGCGAATACGCTGTTGAACCGGTAGGCGTGTTGAGAATTATTCCATCAGCAGAATACGTCACCATGTAATCATTATCAACGGATGTTTCCATTTCAATTACGCGAGGCAATGCGCCTTTATCAATCACAATTTCATTTAAAGCGTAAAACAGTTCGTTATCGGAAAGACTTTTCGCTTCCAAAACCATTCGTTCTTCCAGAAAATACCTGTCGGAAATAATATCATCAATACACTGATGCGTTTCGTCAATCGAAACTTCGGCAAGAAATCCCAACTTCCCGAGATTGATTCCGAGAATTGGTTTTCCTTTTGAACCGACGAGACGAGCGGTTGAAAGCATTGTTCCATCGCCACCCAATGCGACGAGCATGTCAGAACGAAGAACAAATTCATTCTCCGAACTAATGTTGACATTCTTCAATAAATCTGTCCCGACATTATTCTTACACCACTCAGCAAGGTCGTTCGCAAGGACAATTTGCAAATTGCACTTGTGAAGATACGCCAGCAAATCAGTAATGATTTCCTTGAGAGCGGGCTTCGTCGTATTTGCTACGATGCCGAACTTCATGACGCAGTTGCAGGTGGTTCTTCTTTTTTTGTCGATTGCGCTTTCGTCACTTCATCAACGTAGTTCAGTCGTAAATCCTGCAGTACCGTTGTGAAGATTTTCTCTTCTTCCGTGTCAAGATTTCCTTTCATTCTCGCTTGTAACATTTCAAGCATGTCAATGGCGAATTGCGCTTGTCCCAAATCCTGCCCGATTTGGTTCGTCACAGGATCTGCCATCTTTCCCATGTGTTGCATTGCCGCACCTTGAAAGATTGCTAAAAGTTGAATTAATAATATTTGATCTTTTTCTTTTGAGTCCATATTCATCTCCGATTAGTTCTTTTCTGAATTATGTCTGTAAAGTTCCCACAATTTTCCGTATTTCACAAATACATAAAAAGCGGAGACTGCCGAGAGAATAAATCCGTGCATCCCGTCAAGAAATCCAAGCCGGAGAAAATACATCTTGAAAAATAAAAACGGTGGACGAGTCAATACATCCCATAGTGAATAATTTCTACCGGATTTTTTCATCTCCTCAGCCGCGAGGGAAGTGTAGTTGTTAAATTTTGAGAAGTAATGAAATAAATTATCATCCGTATAATGAAGCAGGTCGTGCTGTAGTTGTCCGAAAGTACCAGCGATTTCCACTTTCTCATGCACAAGCGATTGAGTGAACTGAGCGGAGTCTTTTTTGAATAATCGTACAACATACCCCGGATACCAGCCACAATGTTTAATCCATTTACCAAGAAAATATGCCCGGCGGGCAACTTTATACGCAGTCATTTCTCTTGATGATTGTATCGTCAGTTTGATTTCATCAGCAAGTTCTTTCGGCACTCGTTCATCTGCATCAAGCCAGAATACCCATTCGTTGGTTACTTTTGTCAAGGCAAAGTTTTTTGTCTCTCCGTACCCTTTCCACTCGATGACAAAAATATTTTCAGTAAACTCACGGGCAATCTCTACAGTTCTGTCATTGCTCTGAGAATCAACAACAATAATTTCATCAGCCCACTTCACCGACTCAAGGCATTCCCGAATATTCCGTTCTTCATTTTTCGTTATCACAATAACGGAGAGACCAATAGTTTTCATATTCACTGTGTACGTTCCTGATGATTGATAGCAATAACTGCAAGAAGAAATCTGAAAAGCATCCCGTTCGTAATAGAGCCAGTCGGTGTGCCGAAACTACCCAATACAAGATAAGTAATTACCAGAAGCACTCCCATCAATGGCACAGCAGAACTACTATGGTTTATTTTTGTTCGTCGAATTGTTACTACTGAGACATATACAACTGACCCAATCATAAAGACAAAAGCGCTAACACCGAGCAAGCCGCTTTCCATATAAATCTGAATAACATCATTATGCCACGCACCGATTCCTTTATCATCAATGTTCATTCTATCATTAAACACATGATGAAATGTTTCAGGACCGAAACCAAAGAATGGATGTTCATCAAAATGCGTCACTGCATTTTTCCAGAGTGTCAGTCGGTCGCTTGAATGGTCCCAGGGATTCATCAAGGTTGTAACACGCTCGCGTGCGTAAGGAACCGAAAGAACGATGACGCTTACAAACACTATGAAACCCAAAACCATTTTTTTGTTAAATAAGGAACCATAGACGAGTAGCGCAATTGAGGTTGCAAGCCAATCACCTCTTGTAAATGTAAATGCCAAACCGATGCTCATCGAGAGAAACAATAACCAAAAATGAAGAGGCGCTTTGAATATTTTCTTTTCTTCTTTCAAACAAAGCGCTACTACCATCGTGAGACTCAGGTGAGTGGCAAGTGTTCCACCGCCGGTAAATCCTCTCGCTCGTTTTGTCAGTCCGACAATTGTTATTCCCGAAGCAACAAGTGCAACAATCGCTGTTGAAATAAATAACCAACGTAGTACTGCATTTCTCTCCTCTTCGGTGGCATGTTGCAAATAGAATACCGTCGCGTAGAAACTTGAATAGAATATCAATTCCTTCGTAATGGTGTTGAAACTCTCTGAAGGATATTCTGAAAAAATAATAGAAAGTAAGCGGGCAAGAACAAAAACAAGAATGGGAATATCAAACCGCGTTGGTTTGTATCTCGCGCCTTGCCGATACAACAGTATGCTGAAAATGAGAAGAAAGCCGAACAAGATTTGAGCCGCCGCAATCGAAACCATCAGACTAACAATTTGAAGTTTTAAAGTCAATCCTGTAAGTTGTAATAAAAATTCTCTCGACTGTAACATCGTCTGTATATTTGTTGGACTCTTAAAAAACTTATTCATCATTTCTTCACACCTCGAACTATCACTCAAAGATAGTTCTGCATTTCCATTTCCTGAATGGTGTGAAGTACTTGCTCAACGGTTAATTGCTCCATGCACGTTGCAGGACGGTTATCCTTGCAATAATTCCATTGCTGTGGTTTCGGTTCTGTTTCCGTGCAGGGACTGCATGGTAATTTCACCCGGACAACTTTTGATAATCCGGAATCATACGGACCCGTTTTTACCGGGTCAGAATAGCCCATGAGCATCACCGAAGGAATTTGCAATGCCGTTGCAATATGAATCGCGCCCGTATCCGGTCCGAGGACAAATTTCGACAATTTCAAAACAGCCATAAATTCCCGAAGCGATGTCTTTCCTGCAAGATTTACCGACGCGTGTTTCATCTGTTTCTGTATCATTGCAATTTCGTGTCTATCTCGTTTCACTCCGGTGAATACGATTTGGACTTGATACAGTTCACTCAATACCTCTGCCAAACGCGCGTACCGTCCAACAACCCATTGACGAACAGAATCTGGTTCATTGCATCCCGGATGAAAACAGAATATTCTTTTTCTTTCCGTTACTCCTTCACTTATTAATAACTCTGTTCCTTTATTGATTTCTGCTTCGGTGACATACAGTCGCGGGAAATCTGTATTCGCGTTCGTAGTCCAGGTTCTTACTGTTTCAAGTTCCGACTCCACATGATGGACACCGTCTTTCCATGCGAAGGAAATATCGGACAGAAAATCCCACGAGTTCTGAAACGTGACAACATATTTTGCTTGTATCAACGGAGACATGATTGAATAATGCGTGTTCGATTCGAGGATGAGTGCGACGTCATAGTGTTCGTGCCGGAGTGTAATGTACATTTTCATTTGTTCTTGAAATGATGCTTGTGAACGTATCCATCGAATCGAATGTATTGATGGATGATGACGAAGAATCTCTTTCGATTGTTCGCTCACAATCACATCTATGGTTGCATCGGGAAATGTGTTTGACAATCGTTCCAACACCGGCGTAATGAAAACACAATCGCCAAGTAATCCATTACGGAGAACAAGTATTTTTCTGACGTTACTCTTATCCTTGATAAATTCATAAAATTGTGCTTCTCGCTTACGCTTGCTTTGTGTCAGAATTTTCAGAAGCCGCATATTACTTAAGAGCGAAATTGTAATTCGTACAACTTCCTGTACACACCGGACTGATTCGTAATGAGTTCAGCATGAGTTCCGGTTTCAACTATTTTTCCATCACTTAACACAATTATTTTATTTGCGTGTTGAATAGTAGAAAGCCGATGAGCAATCACAATCGAAGTTCTGCCGGACATCAAATGGTCTATCGCCTCCTGGACTAATATCTCAGATTCTGTATCAAGCGCGGAGGTTGCCTCATCAAGAATTAATATCGGTGGATTTTTCAATATTGCCCTTGCCAGAGAAAGCCGCTGACGCTCACCGCCGGATAATTTTACTCCACGTTCACCGATTATGCTTTGATACTGTTCGGGCATCTCCATAATAAACTTGTGTGCATTTGCCGCTTTTGCTGCCGCGATAATCTTTTCATCAGAGCAATCATCCAACCCGTACGCGATATTATTTTTCACCGTGTCATTAAAAAGAATCGTCTCCTGCGTTACTATTCCGATGTTACTTCTGAGTGATTTCACATCGAAATCACGTACATCAATTTCATCAATTGTAATTCCGCCATTTGAGACATCATAAAAACGCGGGACTAAATCTACTAAGGTCGTCTTTCCACTTCCGCTTGAACCAACGACCGCAACAACTTCTCCCTTGTCAATCGTCATTGAAATGTTATTAAGAACAGCATCAATTTCATTATACGAAAACGAGACATTCTTAAATTCAATCTGCGATTTGAATTCTCTCAACATCTTCGGATTCTCATTGTTCCGAATACTTGGTTCGGTGTCAAGTATCTCGAAAATTCTTTTTCCAGCCGCGCTCGATTCCTGAATACGATTATTAACATTGGTTAATTCTTTCACCGGCGGCATAATTTGAAATATTATGAACAGGAATCCAAGAAACTCACTCGCTCGTAAACTTTGCTCAAGTAAGACTTGTTGTCCGCCAATCCAAATAATGACTGCGCCTGCAATCACGCTCATCAATTCCGTCGTTGGTGACGCAATATCGCGTATGCGCGTAATCTTGATAAGCGTGTCAAAATAGTATCTTGTATAACGATTGAACTTCTTGTTTTCAAATTCCTCCATCCCGAACGCCTTTACAATCTTCACTCCGGAAATTGTTTCCTGCAACACGGAAGTAATATCGGCTAATTGTTCCTGAGAAACTCCCCGCTCTTTGTGCAATCGAATTGCAATAAAGCTGATAATGGACAAGGCGAATGGAAAAACAATCAACGAGAGAAGTGTCAGTTTCCAACTTAATGTAATTGCCAAACCGAGATACACAATAATCAACAACGGTTCGCGAATCAGCGTATTAAAGAACGCGCTGACGCCGCCATTGATAAGATTGACATCATTAATGATGCGGGATATTAGTCCGCCGGTTCGCTCATTGGAAAAATACGCCAATGGTAAATTGTGCAGGTGACGATACAATGCGTTGCGTAAATCCTTGATAACTCCTTCTTCTGCATAATTCATCAGGAAAGATTGAAAATATCCGAACACATTCTTGAAGAAAAAGGAAAGCACGATAATCAAACAAATCTTAAACAGCGCATCCATCTGTGTTCCGCTGAACACAAACGAAAGTAACGCCTCCTTCAAACTACCGAACACACTCTCAAGTCCGAAGGGAACGGAAAGTGTTTCCGGCGCAACTTGTTGCTGCATCTTTTCAGGATGGAAAAGTATATCCAGCAACGGGATGAAAAGAAAAATCGAAACGCCGCTGAAAAGTGAATAAAACACCGTACATGCAATCGAGCCGCTGATATGCTTCCAGTATGGCTTTGCATACAGGAGAATCCGTTTGTATATGGAAAATGCGTTCATGGATTAGTCGAGTTTCTTCAAACCGTGTTTACAAATCATTTCACGTGTTGCCACAATATGTTCATATAAATATTTGTTCTCATCTCTTCCATCGGTTCTGCTATGATATAAATGAATTTGTATTGCAAGAAATCTAATGGAGACCATGCGAACGCCTAATAGTCCTAATCGAAATGCGATATCCGAATCTTCTCCCCTTCCCGGTGCCAGATAATCTTCATTGAATCCGTTTATCTTTTCCAAGAGTTCCTTCTTCACCGAAAAATTACAACCCAGAATTCTTCCTTCAGGTTGAACAAATAATTTTCTCATCAATGGTGAAGTAATTCTCAACGATTCTTCTGTATTAATACTTTGTGCTTTCAAACCGTCCAAAAATAGTCGCCAAGTAAGCCGTTCAAATCTTCCTGTTTGAATATCTTCCAGAGTTAATTGTTCGGTCAATTGTTTACTTAAATTTACACGCTTACCACACAACAAACCATGTTCCTGACGATGGTTCCAGTGGTCAGACAAAAAGTCTTTATGCGGCACACAATCTCCATCAATAAAAACCAGATAATCCGACTGTGAAGCACGAATAGCGTTGTTCAGCATAATGTTTTTCCGAAAGCCGTTGTCTTCATGCCAGAGATGTTGAATCGGAAAATAAACTGATGGACGTATTCGTTCGATTAATTCTTTAATTTCCGGTCCCGACCCATCATCAGCAACAATCACTTCAAACTCTCTGAACGATTGCCGCTTCAACGCTTCAAAAATAAATTCGAGATACCTGACAGCATTATAAACCGCAATCACTAATGTAATTGATGGCTTCATCGTTTTATTATCCCATATCCTCCCCTTCTCTTGAAAAGAGAAGGGGCCGGGGGATGAGTTCCGTGTAGCCAGAGAAAAATACCACTCCTACTTCACCACCAAATTCACAAGCCGGTTTTTCACAACAATCGCTTTCACAATCTGTTTGCCATCAAGATTTCGCTTCACTGCTTCATCCGCTAATGCCATTGTCTTCAACGCTTCGTCATCCAATCCAATCGGCGCCTGAAACTTTGCTTTCAACTTCCCATTGAACTGCACAACAATCTCCACCGAATCATCTTTCGTCTTCGCTTCATCGTATTGTGGCCATGGTTCATATGCGATTGATTTTTTATGTCCCAACTTCTGCCACAACTCTTCCGCAATGTGCGGAGCAAACGGAGAAAGCAACTTCACAAACATCTCCATCGCCGACTTTGATTTCGGATTCAACCCGTAAAATTCATTTACAAAAATCATCATCTGAGAAATCGCCGTGTTGAAGTTCAGCGTGTCAACATCTTCCGTTACTTTTTTGATTGTCTTATGAAGCAACCGTTCATGTTCTGTCGAAAGCGGAACATTCCCGATTGTGCTGTTTAATGTTCCGTCCTCATTCACCATCATACGCCACGAGCGATTGAGAAAACGAAACACTCCTTCCACTCCATGCATTGACCACGGCTTCGTATCCTCAAGCGGACCCATGAACATCTCGAACAACCGGAGCGAATCCGCTCCATACTCTTTCACAACATCATCAGGATTGATGACGTTGCCCCGCGACTTCGACATCTTTTGTCCGTCTTCACCCAAAATCGTTCCTTGATTAATCAAGCGGGAGAACGGTTCCTTCGTCGAAACATATCCCAAATCGAACAACACTTTATGCCAGAACCGTGCATACAACAAATGTAACACTGCATGTTCCGCACCGCCGACATACAAATCAATCGGCATCCAATACTTTTCTTTTGCTTTTGAGATAAACTCTTTCTCATTCTTCGGGTCAATGTAGCGCAGGTAATACCAACACGAACCAGCCCATTGCGGCATCGTGTGAGTTTCCCGCCGCGCTTTCATTCCTGTTACCGGGTCAACTGTGTTCACCCAATCGGTGATTGTCGCAAGCGGAGATTCTCCCGTCTCACTTGGCTTGAACGAATCGCTCGGCGGCAACAACAACGGCAATTCCGATTCAGGCAACGCACGCACAATTCCATCTTCCGTTGTAATAATCGGAACCGGCTCGCCCCAATACCGCTGACGCGAGAACAACCAATCGCGCAGTTTGTATTTCACCGCTCGCTTTCCGATTCCCTTTTCTTCCAACCATGCAATGATTTTTTTCTTCGCATCATCAATGAACAACCCGTCAAGAAATCCGCTGTTGATTGCCGGACCATCTTCCGTAAATGCCTTCCCTGAAAAATCCGATGGGGGTTGAACCGTTCTCACAATCGGCAGATTATACACTTCAGCAAATTCCCAATCCCGTTCATCCTGCCCGGGCACCGCCATGATTGCACCCGTTCCATACGAGACTAACACATAATCAGCAATCCAAATCGGTATAGGTTTTTCGGTTGCAGGATTTATTGCATACGCACCCGTAAACACGCCGGTCTTTTTCTTCTCCAACGCCGTCCGTTCCATCTCGCTCTTTAATTTCGTCGCCTCACGATACTCACGTACAGCATTCAAACATTCCTTCTCTACGAGACCGTAGGTCGTCGTTAACTCATCCACCAGCGGATGCTCAGGCGCAAGCACCATATACGTCGCCCCGAAAATTGTATCAGGCCTTGTTGTAAACACTTCCAATCCGCGAACCTGTCCTGAGTGAACCGAAGGATCGGTATTCAGCAATCCGAAATCCGAAATTCGAAATCCGAAATTAATAGTGGCTCCCTCCGATTTCCCAATCCAATTCCGTTGCATCTCCAAAATCCCGGGATGCCATTGAAGTCCCGCCAAATCCTCCTCAAGCCGGTCAGCGTACGCAGTTATCCGAAGCATCCATTGCTTCATCATTCGCCGCTCGACTTTGAATCCCTTCTCAACCCACTCGTCAACTTCCTCGTTCGCAAGAACCGCGCCCAATCCCGCGCACCAGTTCACAGGCATTTCCGCCTGATACGCCAAACGGAACTTTGCCATATACTCATGCCGCTCCTTCTCCGATAAACCTTCAGGCACAGGCAATTCCGAAATCGGGCGGGCTTTTTTCTCCGCCGCATCGTACCATGAGTTAAACAACTTCAGGAAAATCCATTGCGTCCATTTGTAATAGTTCGGGTCGGTAGTATCCACTTCCCTCTGCCAATCATACGATAAGCCAAGCATCTTGATTTGCCGGCGAAACGTATCCACATTCTCCCTCGTCGTGATGCTCGGGTGAATCCCCGTCTTTACCGCGTACTGTTCCGCAGGCAGACCGAACGCATCCCAACCCATCGGGTGAAGAACATTGAACCCGCGCATCCGTTTGAAGCGGCAATAAATATCCGTCGCCGTATATCCCTCCGGATGCCCGACATGCAATCCCGACCCCGAAGGATACGGAAACATATCAAGCACATACAATTTTTGCTTCGATGCGTCTTCAGTGACAGAAAATGTTTGATGTTCGTCCCAATACCGTTGCCACTTGGGTTCAATTTCAGAAAATGGATAATTCATGTATGATGATATTCGATGATAGTATGTTTACTGTCATGTTGAGTATTTCGTCATGGTGAGCGAAGTCGAACCATAAAGTGCATCAAAAATACAGATTTTAGGAAGGAGAAACAAACGAAAAATATTCCCCTCTTGAGAGGGGTTAGGGGTGTGTGCACTATTTGAAAAAACTAACCATGTCATTCCGACGCCTGCCTGCCGCAAGCATGGCAAGCCGGAATCCGTTTGGTCCCTCGGATTAAGGATTGTTATTATTTATTGAAAAGTAACATCCTCCATTCCTCCATTCCTCCATTATTCCATCACTCCAGTACTCTGCTCCTATAAATGCTAAGGACGATATTGTTCCCAATATTCTTTCGGTGTAACGATTTTAGTTCGCTTGTACACCTGCATCGTAAAATCGTTTGTATTCCCGGTTATAAGAAAATGAGATTTACTTTCTTCAGCAAGTTCCAAAAATTTATTATCATCAACATCGCCAATGATTGTTACTTTCGTTTTAGGAGAAAATTTTCTCGCTTTTGCATCAATATCTGCAAGCAATGTTTCTGCTTTTATAATAAATTCGGGATACTTTGAAAATTTTTTCCGGGTGAGAACTTCGTAGTATTCCTGCATCACTTCCTCCGAAATACAGAGTTCGACTGCTCCTTCAATAAAAAGTTCGTTGACAATACGATAAGAGTAACCTCGTTGAATGAGCGAGGAAACAAAAACGTTTGTATCAAGGACGATGTTTTGCATTTCTTCTCACTGCCCGTACTTCTTTTGAAATGTCTTCCATTGTCATTTTGGAAAGCCCATACTTTTCCGCAAGGTCAACGCATTGGTTCAGTGTTTGACGGGTAAGTTCTTTGCTCACAATTTCTACAAAATCTGAGAACGTTAATGTATCGTTCTTTAATCCGAATTTGTTGTATTCGATATTGGAAATAGAAATACTAAGAGTTTTCATGGTTGTATTAGTTAATTTTCAAAAAAAATGGGCATCATGCTTGTCTGCGTATGATAAGAGACCAATTCATGATGCTACTATATTGTTGATAAATAGTGCATAAAAAAATACAGATTTTAGAAAGGAGAAACAAACGAACCATACCTCATAGGAGATAGTTCAATTCTGTTTCATAGTGTTCGATATCATTTTCCCACTCGAGATTATTAAATGGAATAACGAAACGAGATACTATTGAATTATAATGTGCCTACAAATTTTCTTACTCTTTCATTCACTGGATTTAACAAAACCTCCTTATTACCAATTTCGACTACTGTTCCTTTATCTATAAATACTGTTTGATCTGCGATACTCTTAGCAAAGCCTAGTAGGTGAGTTACAATCAAAATACAACAATTGTTGTGTTTAAGCTCTTTGATCAATTCACCCACTTTATTTGCAAATTCTACATCTAAGGAGGATGTAATTTCATCTAACAATAAATATCTTGGCTTTAGCATCAGAGATCTTATCAATGCAACTCTTTGTTGTTGACCTACCGATGACTGATTTGGGTAACGATCAAGGATGTCTTCGACTTCAAATAGTTTTGTTAGTTTTACGAAATATATATGATCAATTTCTATTCCATTCAATTCAAGGGGTAATAAAATATTTTTTCCTAGTGTCATATTCGGCCACAAATAGAGTTGTTGGAAAACCATTGTTATTTTGGGCCAAAGAAGGTCCGAGTTCATTCCATTTTCTGCATTTATATAAACCACCTCGCCGCTAGTTGGTTTATCTATATTAGCAATAATTCGCAAAAGAGAAGATTTGCCTGAACCACTCGGTCCAATCAAAACTGTAATTTCAGAAGGTCGAAGGTCGAAGCTAACATCTGATAGTATCTTCCGACCATTAAGAAGTTTGCAAATATGTGATATCTTTATCATTGGATATTAATTTTGAGATATATCTCTTGTAAATTTTTTCTCCAACAGATATCCCAGTAAATTAAGTGGCACACAAATTACCAAGAATAATAATGCTAACGCCGTATATATTTCAACTGGCCTATAAACAAGAGAATTAATGTTTTGGGACACTCTAAAAATTTCATTCACCGAAATTAAGCTTGCAAATAGTGTAGCTTGCAACATACTTACTTGTAAAAAAATTATGCTGGGTAATATCTGACGTAATAGAATTGGCAACTGAATATGTGAAAAGATTTGTTTTCGGTTTAATCCACACACCTTGGCTGCTATAACGAATTGATTTGGAAAATTTAGTATCGCTCGCCTTATTACATCAGAAACAGAAAATGTATTTATAATAGTGAGGGCAGTGGCCGAAGTTACAAACGGATCGATAATAACTCCCAAGATTGTCTGCAATGGGTAATGAAGCCAAAATAGAAATACAAGGATAGGAATTCCTGACAAAGTAAACGATACTACCCATGAAGGTATTCCTATTGCCTTGTTCCATTTTGCACCAGCAGAACCAAGAATGGCACCTAAAATTAACCCTCCACTCCAAATAATGATACTTAGTTTAGAGGTGACAGAGATTCCATTGAAAAAAGCATCTTGGTATTTAGTAAGAATATCAAACAGATTCAATCTTTCGATATCCTACTTGTTGGGTTTATAAGCGTAGTTAACTCGATACAGTGAACCCGGAAATTTTTCATATTTTTCAATTACTTGATCTACGAAGCCAGTGTTAATAAGTTCTTCTAGTGCCGTGTTGATCATCGTTGTAAACTTATACTCTCCCTTTTTAAGCAAATAGGTATTAGGCGTTACTCGTAGGGGCTTGTCTTTAGCAATATTTCTGACAGAACCTGGATTTGCTTCCAAGAATTGATTTGCTACATAAGTTTCAACAAATGTTACATCTGCTTTGTTTTGTGATACATTAAATAAAATTTGATTGAAATCTGAAAGTTGAGGAATTGATACTTTTTTTGCTTTAGGAAATTGTGAATTAGCAATCAATTCATTTATTTCACCGTCCATGGTGCTGACACGGATATCAATATTATTGATTAGAGAAAGATCGTTATTAAATCTATTATCATTTGTTCTCACATACACTCCCACACCGCTATAATATAAGGGCACGGAAAAATCTGCTCTTACTGCTCGTGCTGCATTGGGCCAGACTCCTGTAACAACAATATCATAGCGATTTGCTTCTAACCCTTCAATCATTGTGCCCCAGCCGACCTCTTCGGTCCATTCAATTTTAAATCCCATATTTTTTACCGCTTCTTTTATGATGTCAACAAATATACCACTCAGTTCACCTGTGTTGGGATCCTTTATGGTTGCAGGAGGATACGGAATATACGCACAACGTAATTTCTGAGAACTGACAACGTTCTCATAAACGGATTCAGATTGCTGAATTTGTTCCTTTTTTGTATTGCAACAGAAAAAAACGAAACTGCAAAGAAGAATTATGGAGGTTTTCTTAAACATATTGCTTTCCTTTAAAGTTAGTAATATTTATAGCTTTATAATTTGTTAACTCAGCTCGGTCACGTTCTTCAATATATCTGTCGTTTAATAGGTCTTCTAATTTCTCGTTGATTTTATCTCTAAAAACAATTTGATTGTTCTTTACAATAAAAGTGTTGTTTCCCCACCTAAGGGGATTTTCATAACCGAACTTGACGACAAAATTTTCGTGATCTCTTTTTTCACATATTCGATAAAGGGATAAAGCATCACATACAATTATGTCTGCTCTATTATCATCAAGTAAGGATACAAGCTTTTCAATATCCTGTGTCCCTTCTAAATATACGAATCTTTCCTTTTCCATTGTTTCTCCTTCCCTAAGTAATGTTTCTTCAGCCCAAACATATCCAATTTCTCCCTTCAAGAGACCTATTTTGATCCTATCATCAGTGATTAGTGCTTCAATGGTATCAGGAATTCTGGTATTACTTTTTTTACAAAGACCACAAATTGGAACCTGATGGATAGTTCTACAACTTCGTCCAAGTTGTGTTCGGTAACCTGTTGCAAAAACACTTATCAATATATCAAAATCTGTAGTTATTGCCCTGTATAGATTATCCCAATTCACTAATTCCCATGAATATTTCATCTTCGCTTCTCTATTAAAGCTCTTGATTATCTTTTTTAGCAATATCGGATATAATCCTTCTGCATCAATTATTTTTTCCATTTCATATTTAGGTGTACAAAAAGGCGGATAATCAACTATACCAACTTTCAAATGCCATTGATTCTTGTCTTTTGACAATACTCTATCGTAATAAATATCCTCTTCCGATTGTTGTTTAGCAAGAATAGTTTTTATTCTCTCAATGATTTTGCCTGCTATCGGTGATTCCTGCTTGTTTGATAAATAAAAGGGAGAATTATCAATTTGTTCTGGCAAAGGATATATTTGGTGATCATCAGAGAGGTAGACTAAAAAACATTTTTGGGGACCTAGCCTTTTTGAAAAGTACCCTAATTCGAAATTCATTTTATTGATTTCCTTAATATCTTCCCTGTTCATTTTTGATATAATATCTTTTTTGTTGATTTCAATCTTGTCATACACGAATACAGCAAAATTGATCTTGGTAGATCTTTCAGCTAAACTATCATATTTGCTTCCACCGCCAGAGTAGATATCTGAAGGTGTCTCTATTATACATGTTAAGTCTTTTGTTTTTTTCTTGTTGAACGCTTCAATTAAATTATCTATCAACTTGTAATTTGTCTCGTTTAACTTTTCACTAAAACTCAAATAAATATGCACATTCATTATCGGATTCCAATTTTTTTTAATATGGTGTTTATTTCCGTTCTAATCGCAACCGCAATATTCGAATACTGATGCGGAAAATTATAGGGATCGTATCCTTTCAAATCAGAAGGAAGGTTTATATGCATATTATCAGGTTTTATCATAAAGACATTATCCTTACCCAGTTTTGAAATAAAAAATCCCAGCTCGAAAATAATATTATCTCTCAAAGAATAATATTCCGCACCCATTGCATCATGATTTTGCTCATTGGTTAGAATAAAAATGGCATACTTAACCTTGTTCAATGTTGTGATCAATGATTCTAAGTTAGAAATAAATCCGCCTGTAAATTCTCCTATGTACCAAGGGACAGGTTCAATGTTTTCATATTTTAGATTTTCTAAAACTGCATCGGAAATATGAATACTTTGTTTTGAAGATCCGATAAACACCTTTTCCATTTAACTCTCCTTATTTTTTTACTATTGATTTAATTACACACTCCATGTGCTCTCTTGCTAATCTCTGAACACTTGTGAAGCCAACTTTTTTCATTTGTTCAATGGATGTTCGTTCTTTCATTACTAATTTTGGCGACTCATCTCTAATGTAATGTACTACCCATTCTTCCAATATATCATATCGTTTCTGGGAACTAAAAATTTCAAAGAACTTAGAAACTTGCCATTCCAACTCTCTGTTCTGAACAATTTCATTATCCCATGCGTACTTGTCTGCATTAAGGAACAATCCACCGGGCTTAAGTGTCCTATACATCTGCTTGTATATATTAGTCCTATAGTTTTGCTGAAAATTATGGATAACCCACGAAGAAAAATAGATGTCTATAGAATCGTTCGGAAGTTTTCTTAAATATGTCAACGCATCAGTAAGGACAACGGTAGTATTTCCATTGGCTATGTATTCTTGTAGGTATTTCTTCGCTCGCAGGGTCATATTTCTCTCATTGTCCAGTGCAACAAGTTGAAGATTGGGGCATATCTTCAAAACAAATTTAGCACAAAAACCATAACCTGTCCCGATATCAATAACGTTGATATCTCTGTTCGGTTTGTCCTTGCAATACTTCTTTACTTCCGAAGCAATTCTATTGACAAACTTTTCATAATGAGGTGTTCCTTTAATGAAATGTTCGTATTCTTCAGCTACGATACCACCAAACCGCTTTTCAGATTTCATGATTTTATTCTTTCAGTCTCGCTCCTGCGTTGTCCATCATTAAACTTCATCATTCAAACTTCTATATTCATCATTCATTATTCTCATCACCACTCACGGCGTTCCAACTGGTTCCCTAGCTCCAATCATCTATCAAGCATGGGAATGTATCATCAGACGCTCCTCGTCCTTTATGGAGTAGAATCCTATTCATAGAAATGTTCCACATTATTTACCAATCCGCAATCTCGTAGCGCAGCGAAAATCCCGCCTTGGCGGAATAAAATCTCACATCCCATATCGCACATCTCACATCATCATCAATCCGCAATCAACATCCGAAATCCGAAATCAAGCCGCAGGTTTCTCGTCCTTCTTCTTCCTCGGCTTCCGTTTCTTATTCGGGTCAATCCCAAACTCGCTCAGTATGTCAAGGTTATCCTCAAACACATTCGCGGCAGTTGTCAAAACACTGGCTGTTAACGTAGCTAATTCCTTCCGTGCCGCATTTCGGTTCTTCGTTGCATTCTTAGAAACATGCTTCGAGTCCTCCTGGTCCGTATCAACCCCAATCAACTCGTCATGTATCTGCTGCAATTTATCAATATGTGTTTGCTTAATGCCGCGCTTGCCAAGTTCTGTTTTGTACTTCGTCGTCTGTTCAACAAAATACTCAAGTTCCGTCGTCATTGCGCTCACACTCTGCGGGTTATTTCTCCCCACATGAAACTCCCCTAGCATAGCCTTATTTATTTGGAAATAAACTTGCACAACTAATTTTTTTTTGAAAATGAAAACAATGTTAAAAAAAGAAATGACCGCCTACCAATTAAACTCAACTCACGACTGCGGTATTACTATCTCGTAGGCAATACAAAATCATTCGGAACTAAAAACTTGCCGTAATTTAGAACTCTTTTTGAAATAAGCAAGAAAAAAATCATAAAAAAGTCAATTTATTTTTATATTTTATTCACACGCACAAATCATTTATCAAGAGTGAAAAGTATCATCTGCCGCTTCGCCTAACAATTACAATGTCTTGTCCATAGTCCCCTTCAGAACCACAACACTCAATTCCAGACCTGTGCCAACTTCACCATCGTTAAGTACATAGACGTAATGGTACATCCACTTTTCGGGAACGCCGACAACAAGGTTCGGTTCTTCACCATCGAACGGGGAACGGGAAAGCCATCCAAACCTTCAATTATGAGCCAATTTCAAATATTTATTCTGAGAATTCGCGTATTTTTCCTATTTACATACAAATAAAAAGGTTTATTTCGCGAATAACACCTTTTTCTTCGGCTATAAATACCTTTTCTTTGGCTGTAAATTCCTTTTCTTCGGCTGTAAATACCTTTTCTTTGACTGTAAATACCTTTTCTTCGGCTGTAAATTCCTTTTCTTCGGCTATAAATACCTTTTCTTTGGCAGTAAATACCTTTATTTTGGGTGTAAATACCTTTTCTTTGAAAAGAAATCCTTTTTTCTCCGGAAGTTTATCCTTTTTTTCAAGAAGATATTCTCTTCATCGAAAAAAGAATAACTGCCTCCTCCTCCCGCTCAATTTCCCTGAACGCATACCATATTTCAAAAAATCAAATATCAAGTAAAGAATTATTCTCATACCAAAGCACAGACAGATTGACTGAAATCGAACTACAACATTTCCTCACACTCACGCTTTCAGTTTTACTTTTAATAGTGAGATTGCTTCAGTCGCACACAAGAACCATTCATCAGCACGTTCATGAAAGAGGCAAAACCCTCCAACACATTAACAGAACTCCATTGCAATTTCGCATGACATTCATTTTTCGTATCTTCGCACTGTCGTCATACATCAAATGAAATTCAATCGCACCATATTGTTACTTTCACTTTTCCTTCTCGTTTCATGCTCAGAACAGAGCGTGAACCGGAATCTCATTCCTGAGGAAACATTTGTACAATTTTATACTGATTACATGATTGTTCAAGAAGAAATCAGTTTGAACTCGCTCGATTCGTTACAGGGAAAACAAAAGTACGACAGTCTGTTTCAACATTACAATCTTTCACCAAAGCAAGTGGAAGAAACAAAAAAAGAATACAACAAAGATTTGAACCGGTGGCAAAAGTTCTATGACAAAGTTATTCTTCGCTTAGAATCGTTACAAAAACCTCAGGCAAACAAATCCGGGAATCAGCCATGAAGAAGATTTTAATAGTTGATGACGAACAGGATATTGTTCAACTTGTCAAATACAATTTAGAAAAAGAGGGATTTGCCGTCCTCACCGCCCGAAACGGCAAGCAGGCGCTTGAACAGGCTGAATCAAAACCGGAACTGATATTGCTTGATGTGATGATGCCCGAACTCGATGGGATTGAAGTAATCAAGCGACTAAAAAAGAATTCTCACACAGAAAACATCCCGGTTATTTTTCTTACCGCAAAAAGTTCGGACTTTGATGAAGTTCTTGGTTTGGAACTCGGCGCAGATGATTACATTATCAAGCCAATCAGTATTCCCAAACTGATTGCACGGGTGAAACATGTGTTGAGAAAACATGAAACCAAAGAGACGAAAAAAGAATCTCCGGCATTGTTACAGCTCGGTGTTATTGAAATCAACACGTCACAGCACATTATTCGAATCAAAGGGAAAGAACATTTCTTTCCCAAAAAGGAATTTGACTTGTTGTTGTTTCTTGCTAAACGTGAAGGTGAAGTTGTTAACCGGGACACGTTACTTACTAACATTTGGGGAAGCGAAGTGATTGTCGGCGATAGAACCATTGATGTTCACATCAGGAAAATCAGGGAGAAACTTGGGAAGTATGCCGACTACATTGAGACAATCAAAGGTGTCGGTTACAAACTTCGCGTTGTAGAATGAAAATCCAATCCAAGTTAACAATATTGTTGTTGCTTCTCTCCAGCGGGGTCATTATCGCCGCGGGAATTTTTTCTACCATCTCAATTGATAATTATTTCCGTGCGCGCATTATCAATGAAATGACAACTCAAGCAAACGAATTTGAGTACGTCATTCGAACCTTTTCCGACACCGACTCATTACGTTATGACCACTTGAAACAACTTGCACACTCTGCCAACCTGCGACTTACACTGATTGATAATCAAGGAAAGGTTTTATTCGAGTCGGAACTGCCGGAGTCTCAACTTCCAACAGTCGAAAATCATCTCGGCAGACCGGAAGTCCGGGAAGCAACGACGAAAGAATTTGGGACAAATATTCGCCACAGCGCAACCATTAACATTGATATGTTATATCTTGCAAAAAATATCCGAACACCCCTTCCTGCTGAAAGCGGATACTCGAATGTGAAATTTCTCCGTCTCGGTGTACCGCTTACGTTCGTGAACGAAGTGATGCGTGATATTCAAACCAAAATAATTTTTACCAGTGCATTTGTATTGTTCGTTGTTGCCGCAGTGACATTTTTCGTTTCGAGAAGAATTGCAAAACCAATTTCAACTATGGCTACAATTGCGGAAGAAATTCGTTCCGGAAATCTTGATAAAAGAATTCCCGTCCGCACTTCCGATGAATTGGGAAGATTAGCGGAAAGTTTGAACAGCATGGTTGACAAATTGAATGAAGACATCAGCAAGTTAAAAAAACTTGAACGAGTACGGAGCGAATTTCTCGGTAATGTTTCGCACGAACTGCGCACTCCGATTTTTGCCATGCAAGGAATGTTGGAAACACTTCTTCACGGAGCGCTCGATGATAAGGAAGTCAGCAGAGATTTTGTTGAACGAGCATTGAAGAACGCTGAGCGGCTTAACACCCTGCTCGGCGATTTGATTGAAATCTCCCGCATCGAATCAGGCGAGATGAAAATGAGTTTCCGGTATTTTGATGTGAATGAGTTTCTTTCAAACATTATTACTGAAATGAAACAGTTTGCCGAACAGAAAAGTATTTCAATTCTGTACGAAAAGACAGGTTCTTCTCTATCGGCTTTTGGAGACCAGGAACGTCTCAAGCAAGCCGTCATCAATTTGATTGATAATGCAGTTAAATATACTCAACCCAAGGGAACTGTAACTGTTTCGTCATTTCATTCTGATGGAAAAATAAAAATCGTTGTGAAAGATTCCGGGATTGGAATCGCGCAAGAACATCTTGCGAGAATCTTCGAGAGATTCTATCGCGTTGACAGAGAACGCTCACGCGAATCGGGCGGGACAGGACTCGGTCTTGCGATTGTCAAACATATCATTGAAGCGCATGGAAGTCATGTCGAAGTTCAAAGTGAAGTTGGTAAAGGGAGTGAGTTTAGTTTCGAGTTGAAAAGTTAAATTGAAAAGATTCAGTTCATTGACAAAAAAACGGAACTGTTTGTCACTCAAAGTGGAATTCGTAATGTGCTCAGGCTACGATAATTTCTTCTTTGCCTGATTTGCAGCAACTAAAATCGGGTCCCAGAGTGGAGCAAACGGTGGAGCGTAAATCAAATCAAATCGGGAGATATCATCGAGCGTCATCTTGTGTTGGATGGCAACTCCAAGTGTATTTGCTCGCATTGCGGCTCCTTCGCAACCTGTAACATTTGCACCAAGTAAGCGTTTCGTTCTCCGGTCAATAATAAGTGTTACCATAATTTTTGAATTCCCCGGCATTGCGGCTACCCGCGAGTTCGTCGTGACAGTTTCTTTCACAACTTGAAATCCCGCTTCTTTTGCTTCATCTGAATGTAATCCAACAGTAGCAACTTTCAAGTCGAATATTTTTACTGCCATTGCACGAATCGCTCCTTTGAATATTGCTCTCCCTCCTGCCGCATTTTCACCTGCAACCCACGCCGCACGACTTGCTACAGTTGCTAAAGGAACATACATAGTCTTTCCGGAAACAATATTTTTTACTTCGCAACAATCGCCAGCCGCATAAATTCCATCAACATTTGTCTGCTGTCGTTCGTCGGTGATGATACCTCCAAGTTTGCCGGTTCTGATTTTTGCAGTCTTTGCCAATTCTGCATTCGGCTCAACTCCAATGGCAACAATAACAATGTCCGCTTCATACGAACCTCTGTTGGTGAAAACAAATTTTACCTTGCTTTCTTTAGTGACCTGAAATCCTTCAATTTTTGCATTGCTGACAAACTGAACCTGATTCTTTTCTAACTCCTGAAGAATTCGCTCGCTCGTCTCTTGTTCAAGTGAAGACATCGGCAAACGATGACGATGAACAACGGTGACATCCAATCCCTTCATCCTAAGCGCTTCAGACATTTCCATCCCAACATATCCTCCGCCAATAATTACTGCTGACTTTGGCTTCTCCATTTTCAGGTAATTCATGATTGCCAACGTATCTTCTCTTGTGTGAAGATGAAAAACATTCCGTGCATCCTCACCTTTGATATTCAACCGCTTCGTTCTCGCACCGGTTGCAAGAATCAGCCTGTCATACTCATATTGCTGAACTGTTTGATTTTTTATATCGCGCACAGTAACTGTTTTTTTTGTTGGTTGAATCTTTTCAACCCTGTGCAAGATTTTTACCTGAATTCCCTTTTCCTCCTGAAGTCGTTGCGGCGTATAAACAAGTAGTTTACGCTCGTCCTGAATCACGCCGGAGATGACATACGGTGTCTCACAAATGCCATAGGAAATAGTTTCTGAAGCCTCGAACATTGTTACTTCCGCATTCGGATTGGTGCGGACAGACTTTGCCGCCGCGCTTGGTCCGGCGGCTAATCCTCCAACAACAACGATACGAAGTTTTTTTACAGGCATACTACATCACTTATTTATTTTTCTTTTTGAAGTAAACATAAACGGGAACACCCTCGAAGGTAAAGTATTCGCGAATTTTTCTTTCAAGAAAACGCTTATAGTTTTCCTGAACAAGTTTCGGCTCGTTGCAAAAGAACGTAATTGCCGGTGGATTCACTGCAACTTGTGTGACGTAATTGATTTTAATTTCCTTGCCATTCACTGCTGAAGGCGGACTTTTTTTAATATCTTCAAGCAAGAGTTTGTTCAGTTTGTTGGTGGAAACTCTCTTATTCATTTCAGAATGTACGTGTTGCGCATCAGTGATGACGCGGAAGATTCGTTGCCTTTCTAAAGCGGAAATAAAAACGAGCGGGATATAATCATAAATTCTCAACAATCCGCGTATTGTTTTTTCATATTCGATTGCTGTCTTGTCATCCTTCTCCACCGCATCCCATTTATTGCAGACAAGCACGACTCCTTTTCTTCGCTCGATAATCTGGTCGAGAATACGGAGGTCTTGTTTATCCATTCCCTGTACAACATCAATAACTAAGATTGCAACATTACATTGGTCAATACTTTTTAATGCACGTAGAGTGCTGTAAAATTCGACGCTCTCCTTCACACGACTTTTCCGTCTTAATCCGGCGGTATCAATTAACACAATTTCTTCTTTGTGATATTTGAGTATTGAATCAATTGAGTCGCGGGTTGTTCCGGGAATATTGGTAACAATACTTCTGTCTTTGCCAAGCAGTGCATTAACAAGAGAAGATTTCCCTACGTTAGGCTTTCCTACTATTGCCAGCCGTAATTGCGTATTATCAATTTCAGATTCTCCCTTGGGAAATGATTCGGTAATTGCATCAAGGAAATCACCAATGTTTCTTCCAACGAGTGCGGAAACTCCAACCGGTTCTCCCAGACCTAATTTGTAAAATTGTGCCGTTTCAACTTCTTTTTTTTCACCATCAACTTTGTTCACTACTAAGAATAATTTTTTCTCTGTTTTTCTTAAGATTGATGCAATTTCTATATCAAGAGAAGTTGGTCCGCTCAAAGCATCAACGACAAATAAAACAATATCAGCCTCCTGAATTGCAATTTGCGCTTGTTCTCGTATTGCCTGTTCAAATAAGTCCTCGGAGGCAGGAACAAAACCTCCTGTATCAATAAGTGTAAATGTTTTGCCTGCCCATTCAGCAGTTGCGTATAACCTGTCGCGAGTTACTCCGGGCTCATCATGTACTATTGATTGACGAGCGCCAAGGAGACGATTAAATAATGTGGACTTTCCGACATTCGGTCGTCCGACGATTGCTACGATTTGGGACATGATTACAATTTCTTGGTAAGATAATACAAATTAATCGTTTTACATCCAATAGGATGCAAACGATACAATGTTTGAGAAAGAATAGTTAGAGCGAAAGGTACTGTGTAACGTTACTGATTTCAGAACTGAATTTGCTGAAATCGCTTGATTTACTAATATAACCAGCCGCTCCGAATTCGTAGGCATACGTAACATCTTCTTCTCTGTCAGAGGTACTAACAATGACTACAGGAATTGATTTAAGAACAGGGTCCTCTTTCACCAACTTTAAAACCTCCCGCCCATCACGTTTTGGGAGATTAAGGTCAAGCAAAATGATGTGTGGACTGGATAACTCTGTTTTTCCCTCTTCGTCTTTTTTCTTAAAAAGATAGTCAAGCGCTTCCTGTCCATCCCGAACAACAGTAATACGGCTATCAACTTTATTTTTGAGCAAGACGTATTGAGTCAATTTCAAGTGAGCAACGTTATCTTCAACAATCAATATTTCGTAGGGAGGATTTTTCATGACTTAGTTACGAGAAAAATTATTGTGAAGGTACAAAGTTTCGGAAATTATCATAACGGTTTTCATTTGCGGCAAAAAATATGTAAAGAATTATGCCAACAATTCTTGGTCAAAAATTCACAAAAAGATAACTATTATGAGATTGATGGTTTCGTTTTAAGAATATCGTCTCATAACAAGACTGTTGGTTGCAAGCAGTCACTTATTTTACGTATTGAGTATTTGTGAAGTTGAATAGAGGTAGGAATTTCATCTGTGGGTATTTTATCGAACTGAAATTGAATAAATATTTATAAATCTAAAAAATCACCCCGATAATAATTTTTCCCTAATAAAATCAGATTTCTTAATAAGAAATCATTCAAATTGAAGATTGTCGGGGCGACTGGATTCGAACCAGCGACCTCTTGGTCCCGAACCAAGCGCTCTAGCCGGGCTGAGCCACGCCCCGATTACAACTTCAAAATTTCGGTGTTAAAATAAGAAAATGAATCGTCTTTTCAAAAGGATTGATTTTGGAAGTGCTTTGTAATTTCGTCAGATACTTGCAAAAGATCTGACTCATTTCCTGTTTCAAACCATTTTATTCTTGTATCGGCACGAAACCAAGTAAACTGACGTTTCGCGTAACGTCTTGAATTACGCTTAATGAGTTCAATCATTTGTTCACGCGGCAATCCTGTCAGGATATGTTCAAACACTTCTTTGTAACCAACCGTTTGAAGTGAATTCAATTCCGAGGAATATCCTAATTTATAGAGTTCCTTAACCTCATCTATTAATCCTTCTTCTACCATTGCATCTACTCGGCGATTGATTCTTTCGTAAAGTAATTTTCGCTCCCAAGTTAATCCTACAAAATAGGGAGTAAAATTTGCGGCAACATTTTTCTTTTGTAACTGAGAAATAGGTATCCCTGAAACATAAAATGCTTCCAAAGCACGGACTATCCGCTTCTTATTTCCGGAAACCATTGAAGTTGCGGCGAGTGGGTCAACCTTCTGCAATTCCTTGAGTAATACCTCCGCTCCCTCCTTCAGCAATCGCTCATTAAGACGACTCCTTACTTGATTATTCGTAGAATCAATTTCAAAGAAACCATCCACAAGCGCTTTGATATAAAGCCCTGACCCGCCCACAACAATTGGGAGATTTCCTCTAACAAAAATTTCATCAATCACTCGTCGAGCTTGTTTCGAATATTCACTCGCGTTATAATCTTGATTTGGTAACAAAATATCTATGAAGTGATGACGAACTTGTTGCAATTCCTCTTTTGATGGCTTTGCTGTACCAATATTCATGAACCGGTAAACTTGTCTTGAATCTGCCGATACTATTTCACCGTGAAGTTGCTTTGCAAGATTGAGTGAAACAGAAGTTTTACCGGAAGCAGTAGGACCAACCAGAACAAGTACTTTTTTTTCTTGATGAACGTTAGGAGAGTCTGGATGAGAAATGTTGTTACCACTCATAACTCAAACCACATCAAATTTACTTCCATCCCTTCTTTCCAATGAGTGGAACAAACTTGAAGCCAATTATTTTCCTTGTAGAAAAATTTTGACCGCGGCGTTTCACAATCCACAAATCTTGAGTATTTATTTCGCCAACCGGGATGACGAGATTTCCACCTTCATCCAATTGCTTTAATAACGTATCAGGAACTTCAGGCGCGGCTGCTGTAACGATGATACCTTGGAAAGGAGCAAACTCACTCCAACCAAGCGTTCCATCACCTACCTTTGAAACAATTTCATAACCAAGTTTTTCTAACCGATGCCTCGCTTCATTCAACAAATGTGCATGTCGTTCAATAGTAAAAACACGCGCACCCATTTCTGCAAGTATTGCCGCTTGATAACCTGAACCTGTTCCGATTTCTAATATCTTGTCCCCTTTTTTCACTTCAAGTAATTCAGTCATTACTGCAACAGTGTAAGGTTGAGAAATTGTTTGTTCGTTTCCGATTGGTAAAGCACAATCTTCGTACGAGCGATTAACAAAAGGCAAATCAACAAACCTATGTCGCTCCACAGTAAACATTGCATGTAAAAGTTGCTCGTTTTTGATGCCTCTTTGTTTCAGCAATTCGAGCATTTCCTCCCGTTCAGAACGAAATCTATTTATTCCCGCTTTGGTCATGTTGACTCATTTTCATTGAGTGGATTGATTGTATGGCGTCAACTACATTTGCCACTCGTTTCATTTCTTTGACGTCATGAACACGGACAATATTTGCACCCTTCATAATTGAAACAGCAACCGCCGCAGATGTTCCTTCTAAGCGTTCGTTCGCCGGCAAGTTTAAAATCTTTCCGAGAAATGATTTCCGGGATGGACCGACAAGAACAGGATAATGAAACCGGTGAAACTCATTTAATCTTTGGATAATTTCAAGGTTGTTCTCAAGAGTTTTTCCAAAGCCAATTCCCGGGTCAATGATTAGTTGTTCGATGTTATTTTTTTCAGCAGTCTGAATGCTTTTCCGAAGGTATGAACAAATATCTTCAATTACATCTTTGTACAGAGGATTCTCCTGCATCGTCTTTGGGGTTCCTTGAATGTGCATCAACACAACGCGTGCATTCATCGAAGCAATAACTTCCGGCATGTGAGAATCAAACTGTAAGCCGGTAATATCATTTACAATGACAGCGCCTGCTTCCAATGCTTGTTTTGCAACTTCCGATTTGTACGTATCAATGGAAATTGGAATGTGCGTGTGTTTCGATAATTTCTCAATGACCGGAATAACACGAATCAATTCTTCATCAATGGAAACATCCTCAGCACCGGGGCGTGTTGATTCACCACCAACATCAATAAAATCAGCCCCTTCGTCAATCATTAGAAGTCCACGTTTAACAGCATCATCAACCCGAAAATGTAATCCTCCATCCGAAAAAGAATCCGGCGTTACGTTAAGAATTCCCATGATATGAGTACGAGAACTCAAATCATACGTCACGGAGCCAAACCGATATTTCCAATTTCCTACACTCATTATATAAAACTGAAAAGGGTATCTATGACCGATACCCTTTCAATTCAGGAAGCCTTTTTCTCTTTTTTTAATTTAAGACTTGCTTTTCTCTTCGCTTTCGTTCGTTGGATAGCTTTCGAGTGCTTTTTGTTAGCCCTCTTTTTCTTTTTGTTCATTTGTTTCCTTTAATGGTTATGGTTCACTGCATGAATGATAAAATCCACACTTAGTACAAATTAATTTGCATTTCCTGCTTTCAAGGCGTGTTCCGCAATTAACACAAAACTGCCAGAAATGTTCTAAAACTTTGTTTTCAGTTTTGCATGATTGAGGCTCACCTTCCGAAGTAAACTTTACTTTATGAATAACTTCGTTGTCCATGCGGTGCAAAAATACAATGATTTTGGATGATTAACAAAATTCTAACGTTCAGTTTAGTCACTACTCTGATGGTGGCAGGAGCGATGCTTGCAAGCAGTCTCTCCGTAGTTACAAACTCCTTGCGACTACGTGAGACGAAAGGGAAAACATTTCAGAAGGTTTTGGAGATTCTTGTGCCTTGGAGGGAATAAGTACTTTGTAACTCTGTGCTCACTGTGCCTTTGTGGTTAGAATGTTCCTGTTGCCTCATAATAAAATGTAACCCAAAGAGTTGGAAAAAACATAAGAAAAAAGAGGATAAAATAATAACTGGATCAGCATGACGGAGTGAGTCCTTTCGTGAAGAGAAGAGATGAAGGTTGATGAAGAGAAACAGGTACGGGAGAACAGATAGCGTTCGTAGCAGAGGAAGCAATCGTCGTTTTGTCTTGTTGTTTCTTGGTTGAAGATTTCAGAAAACGAAATTGATGAATCTTATTGATTTTACTTTTCATTGCACGTTGTAGTTCAAAAGGATTGAGAGGTGCAACGAGTTCTCGAAGTTCAGCTTTCTTCGCTCTCGGAATTTCTTTGGAGTGGAGCAGACGCTGAAGTGGAGTCAAGGGTTGGTCGTGAAGT
>JACREZ010000007.1 GCA_016212665.1 Ignavibacteriota bacterium | reverse complement strand
CGACAGATTTACAGTCTGTTGCGTTTGACCGCTTCGCTACCTGCCCGGTATTTACAAATTTTGAGCTGGCGATCAGATTTGAACTGATGACCTGCTGATTACAAATCAGCTGCTCTACCAGCTGAGCTACGCCAGCAAAAATTCTATATTATTTCAAAAAAGGGGCAATAATTCCCTTCCTCCACTTAATTCACAAGTGATATACGATGTAAAATATATGTTTTTAATATCGTTTGGCAGGAAATTTCTTTTAGAGCGTGTAAATATAATAAAATAATTCTTAAAAACAATTTCCTTTCAACTTTCGGTACACTCTTTTGTTTAACATAGACACTCAAGGTGAATTATTAGCGAGTACGTTGAAGCGCTGATTGAAGTTCCTTCCCCTTTTGAAACAGAGGTTGGGATTCCTCATGTTTCTGATAAAATTGTAAATACATTCCCTGATTCATATATGATTGCGAATAGAACGAAAGTAAGCCGGTACTGTATTTATTCAATTTGTGCGGGAATGAAAAATTGAATTCCTTGATTTGCATCTCTTTCATCTCAGTTTCACTACCCGGATACAACCTGAAAATCAACCCGGATGGTACTTTTTGGAAGATATTTATATACTGTTGCTCAATTTCTGGAGAACAATAAACCGGTCTTGTGTTCCAATTTTTCTCTACGATGCTATGAATAAGCGAAGTATATTGAAACTCAATCAATCTCGGGTCATAAGGCAAATCGTTTTCGAATTTATATAGTTCCTTGAGAAACGAATCAAGTTCGTCCTTCGATGCTTTCATCAACCAGGGATATTGTTTTTGTAGTTGAGCAAAATACCATGTCCTTCTCAATAATTCTTTATCAATGATGATGACATCGGGTCGTACACCTTCAACGAACTGCAAGTAGTAGGCAGCAGAGACAAAATAATCCCACTGAAATGTGAGTACAATTCCATTCTTTGCAACAGAACTCAACATGTCGTTCGTGTATTGTTCGACAATGGTCATATTACTTTCATCCACTTGGTTATAATTCAGATAGCCTGTCAGGATAATGAGGGCAACGATGATACCTGTGATGACTTTTTTCACTCTCAAGTTCGCGGAAAATTCGATGAAGAATTTTATTCCAAATGCTATCCAGATTCCCATCGTCAGATAAGCAAGAAGAAAATATGTTTCAATATCATGTATGTCATAGAAACTGGCAATGATTACACTTCCCATAAAAAGGAAACATGTAAAGATGAACGTGCGTCTCGATTCACTTAACAATTTCCAACACCCCAGCAGTGCGACTATCACAGAGACGTAAGCAAATTCCGAAGGGAGAGTTTCAAAGAACAGTTTAAATTGTTTGAGGACACTTTCACTTGAATCGAGAAACCAAACACGATACACCTTTCCCGTTAGATGCCTGATGAAACTACTGAAGTCAACGGGATTTCCCCAATTCAAAACCGGCTGATTGATAGCGCGGAAAGGTAAATACAAATAGACAGAAAATCCCATTAAAAACGGCACACCCATTACAAGTAACCGCTTCCAAACTATCTTTGAGAAACCGCATACTGAAAAAAATGCTACCAATAATGCGGGCGCTAAAAAGATAGTTGATAGATGATTCGTGAATGCCAATCCTAACACATACGCGAAGATAAGCCATTGCTTGGATATGATTTGTGTTGTTTTGCTCGCTTTTAATTCTTGTTCTACTTGTATGGCTTTTATGAAACTCAACAATACTATTCCCAACAAAACTATATGAAGTGAATATACTTCGATGGATAATGCCTGCGACCAATATGTTTTTGAAAAACCTAAAAGAAGAGTTCCTGCAAATGCAGGGAGCAAAACTGTGAATACTGACTTCTCTGTTAGTTCGCTACTCTCACTCGCTCGCTGTTTACTTTTCATTGATGTAGTATTGAAAAGAAAAACGAGCAGTCGAAAATAAATAAACAACCCTACAGAGCATAACACCGCCGCAAAAAGATTGAGTTGATATATAACCCGCATTCCCATCGGGATATGGGAAAATAAATATCCTACCAACGTAAATAACGGGTAGCCTGTCGGGTGTGCTACACCAAGTTTATAGCAGACTGTTGCAAGTTCTCCGCTATCAATAAAATTCACAGTCGGGCAGAGCGTATTCAAATATACGATAAAACCAACCGCCGCCGTTGTTATCGCTAATGCTATCTCTGCTTGTTTGAATGAAACTCGTGTAATCATGTATTGAAATTTGGGGAATGAAGTTAGTAAAATCATACAGTATTTCCAATCGCCCTCCTCCCTTTTGAACTATCTCAAAAAATAATTTCTTTTCTCAAGAGCCGAGAAACCAGAACAACCAGACTAACGCAAACACCGGCAAAAGTACCGGCAACGAATACCGAACAACGTAACCAAAGAAACTCGGACACTTTGCGCCCGATTGCTCGGCAATGGATTTGACCATAAAGTTTGGTCCGTTGCCAATGTATGTCATAGCGCCAAAGAAAACAGCAGCGATGGAAATTGCTTTCAGGTAAATATTGTGGTTGCCAATCAAATAGGAAATTTGAATATCGGAGAGAGGAACGTTGTTGGCGGCAACCATGTCGCCATGATATTTCATCAATACGGTAAATGTATTTTTCACCTCTTCTGAATGTGCGCCGGTAATGGTTGCAATATCCGCTCCTCGTGTTGAGATAAGATGCTGAACTTGTTCTACAATTGATTGGTCAACGAATAACCCAATGGACGCACTGAGAAAGTTGAGATACGTCGGTGCGTTATCGAGAACGCTGGAGAGGATTCCTGTTCCCCAATAGAATTGTCCTGCCGTTGTGATGCCGATTGTTGTCGCATTCAGTTCAAGCCAGTCGAGTGCGGGGACCATCGTTGCAAAGATGCCGAGAAAGAGAATCGCCACTTCTTTGATAGGAAGAAAGTTGAAATCGTTTTTGTTGTGAATCTCTTTTTTCGTCGTGTAGTAAGAACCTGCGGCGGCAAGGAGCATCAACGCTTCGCGAAGGAACGGCGGTTTTTGAATGAAGACGGCAATCAATATAACACCGAGGAAGAATACATTTTGCAATCCCTTCACTTCTGCATCTTCATCGAACTGTGCTTCATCTAACTCACCGACACGCTTTTCATATTTTTTGAACGCAAGCGTATCCAATACAAAAAAAACAAGAAGAACGAGAGCGGTTGCAAACAGCCAGATGTGCCAGACATTTGCAAGTACCCAGAAGAACGGAACGCCTTTGAGATACCCAAGAAACAACGGCGGGTCTCCGATTGGTGTGAGCGCACCCCCCATGTTACTGACGATGAAGATAAAAAAGATGACATGGAACCCACGCAAACGGTATTTGTTTACGCGAAGAAAAGGACGAATCATAATCATTGATGCGCCGGTGGTGCCGAGTAAGTTGGAAACGACTGCGCCGATGGCAAGGAAACCGACATTTTTGATTGGCGTGGACTTCCCTTTCACACGAATAAGAATTCCCCCCGCAACTACAAAGAGCGAACCGATAAGAACAATGAAACTGAAATACTCGATGCCGGTGTGAAGCATCCGTGTTCCGTTGTTCAATCCGAACAAATAATAGGCAAGCGTTATTGCACCCAAACCGATGGAAACGAACGGATAGTTTTTCTCCCACCAATGCTTGTTGATGAACGGCATGACTGCAATCGCCAGCAACAAGAGAATGAAGGGCGCAATCATCGCCGGATTAACCGGAACGATTTGGTATTCTTCTCCAGCAAAGCATGTTACTGTACTGAGGAGAAAAAGAACGATGAGGGAAATGATACGGGGCAAACGAAAATCTTTCTGCTATAAGGTACTGCTAAATGAAAAATAAATATT